>NZ_WSPG01000045.1:0-14480 GCF_022819185.1 Morganella sp. HSTU-ASny43 | reverse complement strand
ATTTTGATAGTTTTTTGATAACCATCCCAATACGACAATAAAAAACGGGAACTGATAAGCTCCCGTTAACTATTTCACTGTAAACTGAATTACATGTGTTTGATGATTGCGTCACCAAACTCTGAGCATTTCAGGAGCTTAGCACCTTCCATCAGACGTTCGAAATCGTAAGTGACGGTCTTGGCAGCGATTGCCCCTTCCATTCCTTTAACGATTAAGTCAGCAGCCTCAAACCAGCCCATGTGGCGCAGCATCATCTCGGCTGAGAGGATTTCTGAGCCCGGGTTGACTTTGTCCTGACCTGCGTATTTTGGTGCGGTGCCGTGGGTGGCTTCGAACAGTGCGCATTCATCACCGATGTTCGCGCCCGGTGCGATACCGATACCGCCGACCTGTGCCGCGAGGGCGTCAGAAATATAGTCGCCGTTGAGGTTCATACAGGCGATAACGTCATATTCTGCCGGACGCAGCAGGATTTGTTGCAGGAACGCATCCGCGATCACGTCTTTGATAATGATCTGTTTGCCGGTTTTCGGGTTTTTCAGGCTTAACCACGGGCCGCCGTCCAGTAACTCGCCGCCGAACTCTTCTCGTGCCAGTTCATATCCCCAGTCTTTGAAGGCACCTTCGGTGAACTTCATAATGTTGCCTTTATGAACCAGGGTGACGGAATCACGGTCGTTATCAATGGCGTAGTTAATCGCTGCGCGGACCAGACGTTTTGTCCCTTCTTCAGAGCACGGCTTGATACCGATACCGCAATCCTGCGGGAAGCGGATTTTGGTTACGCCCATTTCGTCCTGCAGGAACTTAATCACTTTGTCTGCTTCCGCAGAACCGGCTTTCCACTCAATACCGGCGTAGATGTCTTCCGCGTTTTCACGGAAAATCACCATATCAGTAAGTTCAGGCTGTTTTACCGGGCTTGGCGTACCGGCGTAGTAACGCACCGGGCGCAGACAAACATACAGATCCAGAATCTGACGCAGTGCCACGTTCAGGGAGCGGATACCGCCGCCGACCGGGGTGGTCAGAGGGCCTTTGATAGCCACGCGGTAGTCACGGATAAAATCGAGGGTTTCATCCGGCAGCCAGACATCACTGCCATACAGTTTTGTGGATTTCTCACCGGTGTAGATTTCCATCCAGGAGATTTCACGCTTACCGCCATAGGCTTTTTTTACAGCGGCATCAACAACTTTAATCATTACAGGCGTTACATCAGCCCCGATTCCGTCCCCTTCAATAAACGGGATAACCGGATTGTCCGGAACGATTAATTTGCCTTGTGCGTCAATGGTGATTTTAGCGCCTTTCGCCGGAACAACTACTTTGCTTTCCATCAACCTCTCCTTAATGTTATGTAAGCGCAATGCTTTGTTAATTTTTTGTAATGGCCCTGTCAATACTACTTGAATAATTGCATCACGCAAATCCTAACTGTTTTAAGCTATAATGTAAGTCTCATTTTTTATAAAAAAGATATCATGGCTGTCAAAACTCCCCGAATCCGTACGACCGAAAAAAAACATTCACACCCGGCGGCACAGCGCCATCTGAATAAGCCTGTCCGTCAGCGCGGTCCGCGTAAAATGGTTTTGTTTAACAAGCCGTTTGATGTACTGCCGCAATTTACCGGTGAACCCGGGCAGAATACGCTGAAGGATTATATTCCGATCAAAGATATTTATGCCGCCGGTCGTCTGGATCGCGACAGCGAAGGTTTATTAATCCTGACGAATGACGGCGTGTTGCAGGCTCGGCTGACACAGCCTGATCATAAAGCAGAGAAAGTGTATTACGCTCAGGTGGAAGGGATACCGGACGAGGATGCGCTGAATCAGTTACGTAACGGTATCATTCTGAATGATGGCCCGACCCGCCCTGCCGGTGCTGAGCTGGTGGATGAGCCGGAGTGGCTGTGGCCGCGTAATCCGCCTATCCGCGAGCGGAAATCGGTACCGGTCAGTTGGCTGAAACTGACACTGCGGGAAGGCCGTAACCGCCAGGTACGCCGGATGACCGCCCATACCGGCCACCCGACCCTGCGTCTGATCCGCGTGCGGATTGGTGATTTTGCCCTTGATACCCTTGCCCCCGGCGAATGGAGAGAAGTGAATGATATTCAGACCTCATGTGACAGTGGCCTGCCTGGTCAGCGCCGGTGAAAAATTTCTGGTGGTGGAAGAAACCGTTAACGGCAAAGCCACCTGGAATCAGCCCGCCGGGCATCTGGAAGCCGGGGAAACCCTGCTTGCCGCCGCAGAGCGCGAGCTGTATGAAGAAACCGGGATCCGTGCTGCTCCCGATGCCCTGCTGAAAATTCATCAGTGGGTTGCACCGGACGGTACACCGTTTATCCGTTTTCTGTTCCGTGTGCTGCTGGACAGTGAGTGTGAGACGCACCCGCAGGACAACGATATCGACCGCTGCCACTGGGTCAGTGCGGATGAGATTATTCACAGTCCGATCCTGCGCTCCCCGCTGGTAAAAGAAAGTATGTTTGCCTGGTTTGCCGCCGAACCGCTGCCACTCTCGCTGCTGGGAACGTTCGGGGATGCGTTCGGGGAACCGGTCGCGCCGTAATGCATTGCGGGGAACAGACTGCGGAAAATTCTTTGCGAAAAAAGTGCCGATCCCGCACCTGAATGATGCGCCGCTGTGCGTATCATGGTAAAGTACGGCGCTTGTTTTTTTCCCCGGTTCTTCTTCGCGTCACTGTTTGCGGAGCAGACCGAATCGCCACGAGATCAGCCATGTCAGATAACAGCCAGAAAAAAGTCATCGTCGGAATGTCCGGCGGTGTGGATTCCTCCGTCTCAGCCTATTTACTGCAACAGCAGGGTTATCAGGTGACCGGGCTGTTTATGAAGAACTGGGAAGAGGACGATGATACCGAATACTGCTCCGCCGCCGCAGATCTTGCGGATGCACAGGCCGTCTGCGATAAACTCGGCATTGAACTGCTGACCATCAACTTCGCGGCGGAATACTGGGATAATGTGTTCGAGCATTTCCTGGAAGAATATAAAGCGGGACGCACGCCGAACCCGGATATTCTGTGCAACAAAGAGATCAAATTCAAAGCGTTCCTGGAATATGCCGCAGAAGATCTCGGGGCGGATTATATCGCCACCGGACATTATGTGCGCCGCCGCGATATCAACGGTACCACGCAATTACTGCGCGGCCTGGACAGCAATAAAGATCAGAGCTATTTCCTGTATACACTGAGTCACGACCAGGTGGCACAAAGCCTGTTCCCTGTCGGGGAACTGGAAAAACCGGAAGTCCGCCGGATTGCGGAGCAATTAGGGCTTATCACCGCGAAGAAAAAAGATTCCACCGGGATCTGCTTTATCGGTGAGCGCAAATTCCGTGATTTTCTCGCCCGTTATCTGCCCGCCAAACCGGGTCCGATTATGACGGTTGATGGTCAGGAAATCGGTCAGCATGACGGGCTGATGTACCATACCCTCGGCCAGCGCAAAGGGCTGAAAATCGGCGGAACCCGTGAAGGTTCCGACGAGCCGTGGTATGTTGTCGATAAAGATGTTGAAAACAATATTCTGATTGTCGCACAGGGCCATGAACACCCGCGTCTGATGTCTGCAGGGCTTATCGCGCAGCAGCTGGACTGGGTATCGCGGGAGCCGCTGACTCAGCCGATGCGTTGTGTGGTGAAAACCCGTTACCGTCAGGAAGATATTCCCTGTACTGTCACCCCGCTCGGTGATGACAAAATCAGTGTCCGGTTTGATAACCCGGTTGCTGCGGTCACGCCGGGTCAGTCCGCTGTCTTTTATCAGGATGAAGTCTGCCTGGGCGGCGGAGTCATTGAAGCGCGTATTACGGAGTGATTATGGCTAAAAATTACGAAGACATAACCCTCGCCCTGGCCGGGATCTGCCAGGCCGCGCGCCTGGTGCAGCAACTGGCGCATGAAGGTCAGACAGATAATGATGCGGTTGATGTGATGATCAACAGCATCATCAATAATAATCCGTCTTCTGTCCTGAATGTCTACGGCGACAATGTGCAGAACCTGCATACCGGCCTGTCCGCGTTCGCCGGGATGTTCAATATGACCGGCTCTCAGGGGCTGAATGCCGAGCTGACCCGCTATATGCTGGGTGTGATGCTGCTGGAGCGCCGCCTGAACAAAGCGCCGGGCGCGATGGATGAACTCGGCCGCCGTATTGATAATCTTGAACACCAGCGCGACCATTTTGGGCTGTCACAGGAAGCTATGCTTAATACCATCGCTGGTATCTATGTGGACAACATCAGCAGCCTCGGCCCGCGCATCCAGGTAACCGGCTCGCCGGAGATCCTGCGTAACACCCTGATTCAGGCTAAAGTCCGCTCGCTGTTACTGAGCGGGATCCGCAGCGCCGTGCTCTGGCGCCAGGTCGGCGGCAACCGTTTACAGTTGCTGTTTTCCCGTTCACGCCTGGTGGACACTGCCAAATATCTTCTCGCTCAACACTAAAATTACCGGGAGTTGCAACCAATGGAATTATCCTCACTTACCGCCGTTTCCCCTGTCGATGGCCGTTATGGTGACAAAACACGCGCACTGCGCGATATTTTCAGTGAATACGGTTTACTGAAATTCCGTGTACAGGTCGAAGTGCGTTGGTTACAAAAACTGGCGGCGTGTGCAGACATCCCCGAAGTTCCGGCTTTTGATGATGACGCAATCGCTTACCTGGATGCAATTGTCGCGAATTTCAGCGAAAAAGACGCAATGCGGATCAAAGAGATTGAGCGCACCACTAACCACGATGTAAAAGCGGTGGAATATTTCCTCAAAGAAAAAGCCGAAGCCGTGCCTGCCCTGCACGCTGTGTCTGAATTTATCCATTTCGCCTGCACATCCGAAGATATCAATAACCTCTCTCACGCCCTGATGCTCAGCACCGCCCGTGAAACCGTGCTGCTGCCGGCATGGCGTCAGATGATCGATACTGTCCGTGCCATGGCGGCGGATTACCGCGACCTGCCGCTGCTCTCCCGTACCCACGGGCAGCCTGCAACCCCGAGCACCGTCGGTAAAGAGTTTGCCAACGTCGCTTACCGGATGGAGCGCCAGTACCGCCAGTTACAGCAGACCGAAATCCTCGGCAAAATCAACGGTGCGGTCGGTAACTATAACGCACACTTATCTGCCTATCCGGATATTGACTGGCATAAATTCAGCGGTGACTTTGTGACCTCGCTGGGTATTCAGTGGAACCCGTACACCACACAAATTGAGCCGCACGATTATATCGCTGAGTTTTTTGACTGCGTGGCGCGTTTTAACACCATTCTGATCGATTTCGACCGTGATATCTGGGGTTACATTGCCCTCAATCACTTTAAACAGAAGACGATCGCCGGTGAAATCGGTTCGTCCACCATGCCGCACAAAGTCAACCCGATTGATTTTGAAAACTCAGAAGGTAACCTGGGTCTGGCTAACGCGGTACTCGGCCATCTGGCAACCAAACTGCCGGTGTCCCGCTGGCAGCGCGACCTGACGGACTCCACTGTGCTGCGTAACCTGGGTGTGGGGATCGGTTACTCGCTGATCGCTTATCAGTCCACGCAAAAAGGCCTGAACAAGCTGGAAGTGAACGAAAAACATCTGCGTGATGAACTGGATCAGAACTGGGAAGTACTGGCAGAGCCGATTCAGACCGTGATGCGCCGCTACGGTATCGAAAAACCGTATGAAAAACTCAAAGAGCTGACCCGCGGCAAGCGTGTTGATGCTCAGGCGATGCAGGTCTTTATCGACGGACTGGAGCTGCCTGACGCAGAAAAAGCCCGGCTGAAAACCCTGACCCCGCAAAACTATCTCGGGGACGCTATCCGTCTGGCAGATGAGTTGTAATTATTAACTCACTGATAATTAATCACACAGAGGCAGAGGATATCTGCCTCTTTTTTTATGATTAAACGCATATCGCGCGTATTATTTGGCGTACAAGTTCCCTATCCTTCATATAAACTGTTACAATTCACATCGTTTCCTGTTGGGATGTCTGTCTTTGTAAGGAATTATGTATGCGCGTGCTCATCGTGGAAGATAACAATTTACTCCGCCATCATCTGACGGTTCAGATCCGCGAGCTCGGCCATCAGGTTGATGCGGCGGAAGATTCAAAAGAAGCAGATTATTTTCTTCAGGAAAGTCAGCCGGATATCGCGGTGGTTGACCTCGGTCTGCCCGGCGAGGACGGTATGGTGATGATTGCCCGCTGGCGTCAGCAGCAGGTCAAAATCCCGATTATGGTACTGACCGCCCGTGAAAGCTGGCAGGAAAAAGTCGCCGCGCTGAATGCCGGGGCGGATGATTATGTTACCAAACCTTTCCAGCTGGAAGAGATTGTTGCCCGTATGCAGGCACTGATGCGCCGTAACAGCGGCCTCGCCTCCCAGACACTGGAACTGGGCATTTTTGTTATCGATCTTTCCCGCAAAGAATTCCTCGTTGACGGTAACGCCGTCAAACTAACCGCATTTGAATACACCATTATTGAAACCCTGATGCGGAATAATGGTAAAGTCGTCAGTAAAGATTCCCTGATGCGCCAGCTCTATCCGGATGCCGAACTGCGTGAAAGCCACACCATTGATGTGCTGATGGGCCGTCTGCGCAAGAAAATCCAGACATTTACCGATATTGATGCCATCGTCACTGTCCGCGGACAGGGCTACCGCTTCGACGCAGGGAAGTAACAGACGCCACTTAAGCCACTGAGGTATTGCGCATGACCAGGCGGACAACGCGCCCTTTCTCTCTGCGGACCCGGTTTTTACTGGCAACGTTTGCCGTGATCCTCGCCATGACGCTCTCTTACGGCGCCGTGGCGCTGGTCGGTTACCTGGTCAGCTTTGATAAAACCACCTACACCATGCTGCGCAGCCAGAGCAATCTGTTTTACAGCCTGTCGCAGTGGGATGACGGAAAACTCAATATCCGTTTTCCGCCGAATTTCTCCCTGAATGCCCCGTCTGTGGTGCTGATTTATGATGACAATCAGAATCTGCTCTGGCGGCAGTATCATATTGACGCGCTGGAGAGAGCCATTCCGGCCAAATGGCTGACCAAAGAGGGGTTGTATGATCTGAATACCTCGCTGGAAGCCACCAAATCCCTGCTGGTCAATACTCCGCTCTTTGCCACGGAAGATATCCGGATTAATGACCTCGATGATGATCACGACGGACGGATGATCCACTCCGTGTCTGTCAGCCGTTACGGCAAAACCGATACCCTGCCGCCGCTGACGATTGTGGTGGTGGATACCATCCCGCAAAATCTGCAGAAGACCTTCCGTGTCTGGGAATGGTTCGGTTACGTGGTGCTCGCTAACCTGTTTCTGCTCACACCGCTGATCTGGCTGGCGGCACACTGGAGCCTGCGGCCGATTAATGCTCTCAGCGGGCAGATCAGCGCCCTTGAAAAAGGCGAGCGGGAAGATCTGGATGAAACGCCGCCCAGCGAACTGCGCGGTTTGGTGCGTAACCTGAACCTGCTGCTGCACAGTGAGCGGGAGCGCTATACCCGCTATCAGCGCACGCTTTCTGATCTGACCCACAGCCTGAAAACCCCGCTGGCGGTGCTGCAGAGTACCCTGCGCTCACTGCGCGGTGGTAAAGATATGACTATTGAAACCGCCGAGCCGGTCATGCTTGAACAGATCGGACGGATTTCCCAGCAGGTCGGCTATTATCTGCACCGCGCCAGTATCGGCGGTGACAATACCGTGCTGATGCGGGACATTTCCTCCGTTCCGGCGCTGATTGACAGTCTCGCCAGTGCGCTGTCAAAAGTGTATCAGCGCAAGGGCGTGGATATTACCGTCGATATTCCGCCGGATATCACCTGGCTGGGACAGCAGAATGACTTTATGGAAGTCATGGGCAACATTATGGAAAATGCCTGCAAATACTGTCTGGAGTTTGTCGAGGTGACGGCGCAGTGGCAGCATGATGCGGTTATTCTGATTGTCGATGATGATGGTCCGGGTGTGCCGGAGGAGAAACGGGAACTGATTTTCAGCCGCGGTCAGCGGGTTGATACCCTGCGGCCGGGTCAGGGACTGGGGCTGGCAATTGTCACCGATATTCTGGAGCAGTATGACGGCGGCGCAGTTGTCACTGAAAGCCCGCTGGGCGGTGCCCGTATTACTGTGACATTCCGGCGTCAAACTGTTCACGACGAAGACACAGACTGAGAGTCAGTCTGTTGTTGCCGGCAAGTTATAAATATATGCATGAATATAATATGTCTTTTTCCGTTATACTCCCTTCATCTGCCTGATCACGGCGTTTATTGAGGACGAACACATGGATTATGAACTGAATATAGACTGGCAGACCTTTATGGAAAGCCACTGGCAAAAACGTCCGTTACTGATCAAAGGCGGTTTCCGCAATTTCCGCGACACCATTTCCCCGGATGAACTGGCGGGGCTGGCAATGGAAGATGAAATCGACAGCCGTATCGTCACCCGTTTCAGCGGAAAATGGGATGTGCGCCACGGGCCGTTTCAGGAGTTTGACGGGCTGGGCGAGAAAGACTGGTCTATCCTGGTTCAGGCCGTTGATCACTGGCATTTTCCGTCTGCCGCACTGATGAAGCCGTTCCGCTGCCTGTCTGACTGGCGGATGGATGACCTGATGATTTCCTATTCTGTTCCGGGTGGCGGTGTGGGTCCGCATCTGGATCAGTATGATGTGTTTATTATTCAGGGCCAGGGACGCCGCCGCTGGCGTGTCGGGGAAAAAATCCCGATGAAACAGCACGCGCCGCATCCGGATCTGTTACAGGTGGATCCGTTTGATGCCATTATTGATGATGAAATGGTGCCGGGCGATATCCTCTATATTCCGCCGGGATTCCCGCACGAAGGCTATGCCATTGAGGAATCACTGAACTATTCTGTCGGTTTCCGCGCTCCGAATGCCCGCGAACTGTTCAGCGGCTTTGCCGACTATGTGATTGCCAATGAGCTCGGCAGTTACCGCTACAGCGACCCGGATCTGGCGTTCCGTGATAATCCGGCGCTGATTCAGCAGGGCGAACTGACCAAGCTGCATGGTATGATGCAGGATCTGCTCGACCAGCCGGATGTGTTCCGCAAGTGGTTCGGTGAATTTATTTCCCAGTCCCGCCATGAGCTGGATCTGGCACCGCCGGAGCCGGCATACAGCCCGGATGAAATTCAGGAACTGCTGTCACAGGGGGAATCTCTGTTCCGCCTCAATGGACTGCGGGTACTGCGTGTCGGTGATACCTGTTTCGTTAACGGCGAAGCCCTGAAAACCCCGCATATTGAAGCAGCGGATGTGCTCTGCCAGTATGATGAAGTCACTGCCGAAATGCTGGGAGTTGCCTTCAGCGATCCGGAATTTGTGACCCTGCTGACAGTGCTGATTAATAACGGTTACTGGTATTTTGATGATTAATCCGCAATAAAATTGTATTCATCGTTCAGATAAAAGCGCCGCACCATTATGCGGCGTTTTTTTACTGGTAACGAATGGTGTAATTCAGAATTGTTTCCGCCGTGCCCGGCTCAATAGTATCCCTCGTCTGTATAAAGGCGGCCTGTAACCGCAATACGGCCCGCTGAGTGGTGATTTCATCAAATAAAAGTGGCTCTCCGAAAGTGACCGGCTGCCCCTTATTTGTCAGCCGGACTCCCACACCGGATGCACTGCCGTTTCTCCGCTGTAACTTCAGTGTTCCGGGACTGTTTCTGGCAGTAAATACATTGCCTGTTAACCGGATATCCGCCGTTGTCACATGGCTGCACTGCAGTGCAATAGTCAGGTTACGGATGCTTCCCGGGGCAACAGACCCTTTGCCGCTGAAATCAGTCCGCGATACGACACCTAAATCCACATCTGTTTCTGTTTGTGGATCAAGATCACAGGAATGTTGCCGGACAGTAAATCCGTCCAGATAGATTTTGGTTTCCGGCATACTATACAATCCTGCAGCCCAGTACCCGCCCACACGCATAGCGATTTCACCCAGATAGCCTCCCGGATGGTGAACAGCTATTTCAGGTTCCAGTTTATAGAGTGTCACCGCTGCCCGTACCCGATATGGCTGAGACGGATCCATGCCGCTGCTGATCGTACACAGTCGTTTATTGGCCGTGTTGTTGTCCGGTGAATCACGACCGTCCACATAGCGCGACGATTTCATGCATTCCGGATGCTCCGCCACCGCCCCCAGGCTGTAGCCGATACCACCGGAGAGTTCATAGATAGTGTGTCCCGACGCATTTTGTGTTCTGTTACCCGGCATTCCGCCAACCAGCACAAATTCAATCTCTCTGCCGCTGTCGATCCGGCACTGAGAGACATCAATACTATCCGAAAATATTGTCTCCCCGATAATACCGCCAACCGGTACATTATACGCAGCCATGATATAGCCGGCTGGTATGCGGAGAGTCGTTTCCGGTGTGATAAGTGCACAGGTTTCCCCGGCTGGAGCGGCCGGAATATATCCGGCTGTCAGCCACAGGAAAAAAACTGCCCGGCATAGTGCTCTGATCTGAGTAAACATTGCTTCTCCTTTACCGGCATATCAGAGGGAGAGTTATCAGTCCCTGCTGATCTTCCGGGACAGTAAAATCCGCCCCGCACTGCTCATGCATTCCTTTCCCCCAGACAGCCTGTAAATGCCCCTGAGCCGGTAACCCGCTGAGATACACTTCCCCGTCCTCACCGGTAATACCGCTGACGCTGCTGTCATCTGCTTTTTTCACCTTCACCCGTGCGGCGAACGGTACCGGGCCTTGTGCAGTCCGCAGTGCATAAATCACGCGATAACCGGTATTCACTGCAAAACGAACCGGCACCAGCGCTCCTTTTGACGGGATCACCTGTACGACCGGATCATCCGCATCCGCATTATCCGGCAGGGTTTCGGGGTCGATACGGATAACATTCTGATGATAATGACTCAGTTGCGGAATAACACTGAACCCCGCACTGTCAGTCTGCGCCGCTGCCCTTGAGGCCACACGGATCCCCCCGGTACCGCCGGTATCTGCCAGCCCGTTGGTTTCACCCAGCGGACGTGACAATGTGATACCGTCACCGTGAATAATCAGCCCGCCCTGTATATCCCCGTTCAGGGTATTGTGTCCCTGACTGTGATTAATACGTCCCCGGATATCGGCCAGGTCGTGACGCCAGCGCAGCTCCGCCCCGCGGTAATGTGCAGCCCCCTGCTGCTGATAACTGTGTGTAACTGAATACCCGAGACGTTGTTCATCTCCGAGCAAACCATTCACGGATGTTTGCAGAGAAGCCTTTCCTGCCCGCTGGTGGTAATGAAAATGACTGCGGGCTTGTTGTCCGGCAAAATCCAGCGGCACCGACAACGCAACAGACACCCGTTTATCTGCCTTCCGAAAATGCCCGCCTGTACGGTATTGTGCATTCACTCCGTAATGTACCCGGCCGATGTGACCGGAATAGCCGGCATCCCTGTTAATCATCGCCCGGTATCCGCGCCCGTCATGGCCTGTGCGGTTATAGTGATAGCCTGCCGACAGCGTACCGTTATCCCCCGGCAGCGGTTGCAGCAACCTGACCTGCCATTGCCTAGATTGTTGCTCATGTGCAGCCCCTGTATTCACCAATGTTCCGGCCAGCGGAAAAAATTTCTGATAATTCAGCCGGTAACGCGGATGCTGCGTTGCTGTTGTATGCCGCATCAGAATATCAGCAGACACCCCGCCTGCCGCGCCCATATTGACACCGGCCCCCACACCGCTGCTCAGGGCATGCTGTGCCGCATAACTACCACCGTACAGTGTCAGGACTGAATTAATGCCGTATGCTGCCGTACTTTTCACAAACAGGTCTTTGTTATTATTTCTGTTTCCTCTGTATTTTCCTGTATCCAGCGTGTAGCTGAGCCGGCCCTCCCGCTGCATAACCGGAACTGAGGTTCCGTGCTGTGTAAAACGCTGTACAGTGCCGTCCGCCTCCTCAATGGTGACATCCAGTTCAGTTCCCTGAAAAGACGTATTCAGATCATCAATAACAAATTCACCGGCAGGTAATGTTTCACGGCGGATAGTCATTCCCTGCTGCCTGATAGTCAGTTCTGCACTCTGACCGGTTATTCCGCGGATAACCGGTGCATAACCCTGCTGATTCAGCGGATACATATCACTTTGTGAAGCCAGCCGGATCCCTCTGAACGCACGGCTGTCAAACAGCACATCCCCGCTGAACAATTCCCCCAGCTGTAACTCGCTGCGCCGGGAAGCAATGGCACGGTACATCCACAACCGCTCTGACTGCCATGTCAGTTTACCCTCACGGTGTTCCGCCCTGCTGTGATGCCGCAACCGCCAGTCCCCCGCATTAACACCACTTTGCAGCAAAAGAGTATGTCCGGTACGCTGACTGAAGCTGTTACTGTCCCGCGAAAAGCGATAATCATAATTGAGCATAAATGCAGTAATACCCGGTTCCCATAACGAAGCATCTGCGGCCCGCTGTGCTTCTGTCAGAAAAAAACGTTGCGGGATAGTAATATCCAGCGACTGCCGCGCGGAGTCAAAACTCAGCGAGACCCCGCTGACCAGCGCAGTAATATCCGCAACCGGCGCTGTATTTTCTGTTTCTGCAAATGCCGGCGATGCATCCGGCCGTAATCCCCATATCAGCCATTGCCTGCGGTTCACCCATGGCAGCAATCTTTTTTGCTGCGGATGATAACGAAACTCCAGCCACTGACCACTGACTGCCTGCTGATTGACAGTTACAGCCACGAAGTAACGGCCTTCTTCCTGAAATTGCCGTTCCCGCAAATACTGAAACTGTGCAGGATCCATCACCGAATCATCTCCGTCCAGACCAAGCGCCGCCGGATTAAAATAAGGTGCAGCAAAAACGGTTACCGGAGGAAAAACGATCACCACTGCCAGAAGAAAAAAATAAGGTGTTTTCAATTGCATAATAATATTATTTATCAAAAACAACAGGTTTAGAAATAATCCCGCCAAAATCGGAGATGTAGCTTATGGTTATTTCGTCATTACTATGAATAGTTGTTACCGGTACAGTTAATGATTCGAAGGGAACTATCATCTCCGAAACAGTATATTCCTTATTATTAACCAAAATATTTCTGACGGTGATATGAAAAGGTGAGTCATTAATGATTTTTATTCTGTTTCCTTTTCGTTCATACCTCAGTTTATTATAATCAGGCTCAGTTAATCCTGCAGGGCGATAGAATAATTTAAACTTTGAATTAATAACAATCTGAAGTTTATTTTCTCTGTTTTCATCTGTTTCCGGAATGCCTTTTATATTCAGCCAGAGTAATGACTCTCTGTCATCCGGAAATTCTGTTTTTTTCCGCATGACACGCAAAATTCCTTTTTTTCCTGCATCCAGCTGAAAAATAACCGGCGTGAGAATAAAGTCCTTACTTTTCGTCATGCCATCTTCTTTTTCAACCCAGCTCTGAATTAAATAGGCTGATTTTTTATCCGTATTATCAACAGGAATTGTGATCATTTTTTTATCCTGCGGATAAATAAACCGGGTGCCGCCGACAACCACGGCAGCAATCGCCTGACTCATTGTCAGAAAAGTAATAATAAGAAAAGTAAAACCGATTTTCATGATGCTGTTTATCCGGGGCGGCAACACCTGTTGCCGCCGGTATTAAATGTTACTCATAAGAAACAGTGTAATTCACCGTTGCATTACCTTCACCCGGTGTTGCCAGGCCGGTAGCCTGATACGCTGCGGTATAATTCAGAGTATAATCACGGGAATCGGCCTTTAGCAGAATATCACGATAGCCACCTGCCGGCGTTACCTGCTGCCCTTCAGCAGTCGCAATGCTGATCCCTACTTTTCCGGCACTTTTTTCATTGGCATCCAATGCATACAGCGTTGCATTGTCTGCATGTGCCGTGCCCTCCATTTTGATTTTCAGCGATGTCATTGCTAATGAACAGTTAATCAGAGAAATATCAAAGGCTTTTTCTTCCGTTCTGTCATCATTTTTCTTCAGTTTAGCGACTGAATGCTCGCCCAGATAAACATCTTTATCTTTTAGTGTAATATCACAGCTTGAGTCAGTGATTTTCCCTGTAAATCTGATATTCCCTGTTATTTCTTTGGGATCGACGTCGACTTCCGGAGCGATTTCATTAACATCACCATCCGCAGAGAATGCATTAAAGGAAAATAAAAGTAAGGATGAAATAATTAACTTTCTTTTAAATAAAGACATAAAAATTACCTTTTAAATATTCAACAAATATATGTTTCTTATGACATGTATTATCTGAACAGATATAATCATACACTAAATATTGACAAGCGGATGACTATACCAGCAGGAGATAAACAAACACAAAACAAAGATTAATCAGTGAGTGATAAAAAATCACATCAACATAATAATCTTACTGTTTATTTAAGTC
>NZ_WSPG01000044.1:0-15491 GCF_022819185.1 Morganella sp. HSTU-ASny43 | reverse complement strand
GATAACAGGATTAATAAATAATAACCCTGTTATCACTGAGATAATGATTCTTTTATATCGCTGCGGTCACGGAAAACCAGCAAACCACCGATAATCAGTGCTGCAAAGGCCACCCACAGCGCCGGTTCCAGTTTACCGGTAAAATACGCGGAGACAGAGGATACCAGCGGGCCGCCGAGCTGCCCGACGGCATACCAGGTGGTCAGCAATCCGGCCATATAGCGGCCGTGCTCCGGTGCCAGTTCGCGTCCGCACTGGAATGCCAGCTGGACCGCAGCCATCAGGCCGCCGCCGACCAGAAAAGCACTGACTGCCAGACCACTGATCCCGGGCATGATTTCTGCCGCCAGAATACCCGCTGCCTGTGCCCAGAGAGTGATTGCCAGCCGCCGCGGCGGCGTGAAAAAACGCCGCGTGGCAATCGCGGCCACGATACCGGCGACTGCCGCTATCCCGAATACCGGCCAGACAAACTGAGCAAACAGGCTGCCGGGGAAACGCGCCGCCGCCATCTGTGATAAAAACGTGGCAGGCAGAATATAGCCGAATCCGGCCAGCGCATAGCTCCACAATAAACGGCGGATTTTTGGTGTCATCCGCGGTTTACTGTGCGGGGAGGAGGAGCTGCTCAGTTCCCCCGGGCGCGGCAGATAGCGGCTGACATACAGACTGAAGAGCAGTGCCGCAGCACCATAGATCCACCAGCCCTGCGAGGCGGTCAGTGATAAGCCCTGAATGCCGATAGCTGCCAGTCCGCACAGCAGAATTCCGGTACCGGTGCCGCCGTAAACCGCGACACTCAGTGCCGGACGGTTAAGTTTTGCCAGTGCGTCATTGGTCCAGGCAGCTGCTAACACCAGTGTCCAGCCGCTCGCCCAGCCGATAAAAAAGCGCGCGATACTGTGCAGCACAGCCCCGGAAATCACCGCTGACAGCAGTGTGATAATCACCGCGCCCCATAAACCGGTCCACAGCCGCAGCTCAATACCGCGTTTTGCCCGCATGGCATCAAAGGATCCTGCCAGATAGCCGAGGTAGTTCCAGGCAGCCACAATACCGGCAGTTGTCAGATCAAGCTGGTACTCGTCAATCATCAGCGGCACCTGCGGGGTAAAAGCAAAGCGCCCTATTCCCATGGCCACCACCAGCGCAAGAAAACCACTGACTGCAATATGAAGCGCCGTTGTCTGACGGGCGGAGTGAGATGTCGTCATATGAAATGCAATATGTTAATAATTTGTAACTTCGTTATACCAAAAGAAGCCTTTAAAATGCAATAATGACTTCCGGAATCAGATCTGTTGCTCACGCTTTTGTGCCACATCATTCAACTTGTGCTGTAAGTCTGCCATAATGCCCTTCTCTTTATTATCCGTTTTATCTGCGCCCAGCAGGCGCCGGGAGTGAAACAGCATCATGGCTAATCCGACAGAAAGTTACACCTCTTCGTTAATCTCTTTACAGGAAGCACTGGATAAGCTGCTCGCGACCCCGGCCGCGATCACCGGTACTGAAACAATCGCGCTGACGGATGCCGCCGGGCGGATCACTGCCACCCCGGTTATTTCGCCTATCAATGTACCGCCGTTTGATAATTCCGCAATGGATGGTTACGGGTTTCGCCTGTCCGACTGGGACGGAAAAACCCCGCTGCCGGTTGCCGGTCGCGCTCTGGCGGGTGTTCCATTCAAAGGTGAATTACCGGCCGGACAATGTGTCCGTATTATGACCGGCGCACCGGTACCCAAGGGTGTGGATACCGTGGTGATGCAGGAAGAAGCGAAAGTGTCGGATGCCGGAATTACCTTTACCGCCGGAATTACCGCCGGGCAGAATATCCGCCGTACTGGTGAGGATATCGCGCAACACAGTGAAGTTTTACCGGCAGGCACCAAACTGGCCGCCGCCCAGCTGCCGCTGATTGCCTCCCTCGGTCTGGCGGAGCTGTCCGTGGTGCGCAAACTGAAAGTGGCGGTGTTCTCCACCGGTGATGAATTGCAGGCGGTCGGCCAGCCGCTGGGTGACGGACAGATTTATGATACCAACCGCTTTGCGGTTCGTCTGATGCTGGAAAAGCTCGGTTGTGATGTAATTGATCTCGGCGTGATCCCGGATAATCCGGATATTCTGCGCGCCACTTTTGAGAAAGCCGATGCACAGGCGGATCTGGTGATCAGCAGCGGCGGCGTGTCTGTCGGCGAAGCGGATTACACCAAACAGATTCTTGATGAAATCGGCAAAATTAATTTCTGGAAACTGGCGATCAAACCGGGCAAGCCGTTTGCTTTCGGTAAGCTGAATAACGCCTGGTTTTGCGGTCTGCCGGGTAATCCGGTCTCCACCACCGTTACCTTTTATGAGCTGGTGCAGCCGCTGATCGCCCGCCTGTCCGGTTTCAGCCAGTGGCAGCCGCCAATGCGGTTTAAAGCCGTCACCACTACGCCGCTGAAAAAATCCTCCGGTCGTCTGGATTTCCAGCGCGGTATTGCCGGGGTGAATGAGTCCGGTCAGATGGTGGTAAAAACCACCGGCGACCAGGGCTCGCATATTTTCAGTTCATTCAGCCTCGCCAACTGCTTTATTGTGCTGGAGCGTGAGCGCGGTGCGGTTGCCGCCGGTGAAACCGTTGAAATCGAGTTTTTTAACCATTTACTGAAGAATGACTGATGGCGACTGAACCCGGACATATTGAGCTCAGTGATGAGGAAGCGCTGCGTTATAACCGGCAGATCGTGCTGCGCGGCTTTGATTTTGATGGTCAGGAAGCGCTGAAAGCCGGGCGGGTGCTGATCACCGGCCTCGGCGGACTCGGGTGTGCGGCAGCGCAGTATCTGGCGGCGGCGGGCGTGGGGCATCTTACGTTGCTGGATTTTGATACCGTATCTCTCTCCAATCTTCAGCGTCAGATCCTGCATACCGATGCCCGTATCGGGATGGCAAAAACAGAATCCGCCGCCATTGCGCTGAAAGCCGTCAATCCGCATTGCCATACCGAAACCGTTACCAAACAGCTGGATGATGATGAGCTTACCGCTCTGATCCGGTCTCACCATGTGGTGCTGGACTGCACCGATAATGTCGCCGTCCGCGAACAACTGAACCGGGCGTGTCATCAGCTGAAGATCCCGCTGGTGTCCGGTGCCGCTATTCGTATGGAAGGACAGATTGCTGTCTTTACCTGGCAGGAGGGGGAACCCTGTTACCGCTGCCTGAGCCGGTTATTCGGGGAGAACAGTCTGACCTGTGTGGAAGCGGGTGTGATGGCACCGCTGGTCGGTACCATCGGCACCCTGGAGGCGATGGAGTGCATCAAACTGCTCACCGGCTACGGGCAGGTGAGCAGCGGAAAAGTGGTGCTGTTTGATGCGATGCGCATGCAGTTCCGCACCATTAATCTTAAGCCTGATCCTCAGTGCGAGGTGTGCGGCTGTAACGGATAGTCTCCGGTTTATCCAGATGGATCTGTGTGACGGCAGGCTGTGTTTCTGCTATCACACGGCCGTCACGGACAGAGTAACGCACCGGCACCTGACGGCGGACGGCATCAAACCCGTTTTCCGCCGGCAGGATCAGCAGACTGGCGCGTTTGCCTTCCGCCACGCCGTAATCCTGTAAGTTCAGGGTACGCGCACTGTATTCCGTAATCAGCTTCAGCCCGTCATTAATCTGACCATATCCCATCAGCTGACAGACATGCAGCCCCATATGCAGCACCTGGAGCATATTGGCGGTACCCAGCGGATACCACGGGTCAAACACGTCATCGTGACCGAAGCAGACATTAATGTCCGCCGCCAGCATCTCTTTGACACGGGTGATCCCGCGGCGCTTCGGATAGGTATCGAAACGCCCCTGTAAGTGAATATTCACCAGCGGGTTCGCCACAAAGTTAATGCCGGACATTTTCAGCAGACGGAACAGGCGGGAGGTATAAGCCCCGTTATAAGAGTGCATCGCCGTGGTGTGGCTGGCGGTAACACGCGCGCCCATTCCCTCACGGTGTGCCAGCGCGGCAACGGTTTCCACGAAACGGGACTGTTCATCATCGATTTCATCACAATGCACGTCGATCAGACGGTCATATTTCTGTGCCAGCGCAAAGGTTTTGTGCAGGGATTCCACGCCGTATTCGCGGGTAAATTCAAAGTGCGGGATAGCCCCCGCCACATCCGCGCCCAGGCGCAGTGCTTCTTCCAGCAGTGCTTCACCGTCCGGATAGGACATGATCCCTTCCTGCGGAAACGCAACAATCTGCAAATCCACCCACGGCGCAACTTCCTGCTTCACTTCCAGCATCGCTTTCAGCGCGGTCAGGGTGGCATCAGAGACATCAACGTGAGTGCGGACATGCTGGATGCCGTTGGCAATCTGCCATTTCAGGGTCTGCCGGGCGCGGGTTTTCACATCATCGTGCGTCAGCAGCGCTTTGCGTTCCGCCCAGCGTTCAATCCCTTCAAATAAGGTGCCGGACTGGTTCCACGCCGGTTCCCCGGCAGTCTGGGTGGTATCGAGGTGAATATGCGGCTCGACGAACGGCGCGGTGACCAGGCCGCCTTCGGCGTCCAGGCTTTCCGGCAGTATTTCACCCTCCGGCTGCGGCACAATCGCGGTAATGCGCTGATTATCGATGTCGATACGCCACAGGCCAGCACGATCCGGCAGACGGGCATTAAAAATATGTTTTACGGTTTGATTAAGCACGGGTCATCTCCGGGTTGGTTGTACGACGACGGTTAAGTAACGGATTGAGGACAGCATAGCTTAACGCCCCGCCGAGAACTGCGTTCACCGGCACAATCCCCGGCAGCCAGTGCCCGGCAATCACACCTGCCGCCACGGCCAGCAGTGCGCTGACATTCACATCGCGCATTTTGCTGCGGTCAAAGGTTTCATAACGGTGACGGTACATCAGGTAATCGGCAATAATAATGCCCCCGATTGGCGGGATAGCGGCGGATAAGAAAGTCAGCCAGCCGACAAAATTATTGTAGAGCCACAGAGCGCACAGTGTGCCGATAAGCCCGTTGACGATAGATAAGGTTTTGCTGGAAAGCCCGGTGATATTGGCAAACCCCAGACCGGAGGCGTAAAGCGCGTTATCATTGGTGGTCCAGATATTCAGACCGAGAACGATAATCGCCGGTAATAACAGTCCCTGTGCAATCATCACATCAGAGATATCCGCCATACCGAGAGACGCCGCCCCGGCCGCCCCGAAGATAAACATCAGTGAATTACCGAGGAAGAAGGCGATAATCGCCACCAGCACCGCAATTTTCGGCTTGCGGCCGAAGCGGACAAAATCCGCTGTCAGCGTGCCGGCACTGACAAACGAACCGACCACCATGGCGAGCGCCAGATTAAAATCAATCGGCTGTGCAGGGAGCACATCACGCAGTGCGCTCATGCCGCCCATGCCTGTAACCGCGAGGTAAACCGAATAGCTGCCGAGAATGGCAATCGCCGGAACCGCAATCACCGAGAGTACGGTCAGCGCAGAGATACCGAAGAACACGGTTATGGTCATCAGCACCCCGGAGATACCGATCAGCCAGTTGATATCCCAGCCCGTTGCTTTGCCGACCGGAATGGCAAACATGGCCACACCGACGCCGAACCAACCGACCTGTGTGCCGCCGAGTAAGAATGAAGGGAGCCAGGAGCCTTTAATACCGAAGGAGTAACGCGCGAGAAGATGGGTTGTTAAGCCGGTTTTGGAACCAATGAAACCAAGAAAAGCGGTGTAGACACCAAGAAGAAGATTACCGATAAGAACTGCGAGGAAGAAATCATTAAAACTGAGACCGGTACCGAGAGCACCTCCGGTCCACATACTGGCGGAAAAGAAGGTCAAACCCAGCATTACAAAGGTTAATGCCAGCCCGCCTTTCCGCGCGGATATGGGCACAGGCCCATGACTGTAATTTTTATCCCCGGACACAATTGCCTCCTGTTGCTTTTCTCAGGCCAAAAAAATCTGACGAATTCTATAGCCGCAAAAAACAAAAGCAAACGATTTCGTTCACACTTTAAGAGAATTAACGCATCGTTAATATCCCGGTAAAAAAGCATTTTGACCAAACGAACAGGACAAAAATGCGGAGAAATCGTTCCTGATTGCTGTACCCGTTATTGTCAGACGGAGAGGCTACTCCTGTTATCAGGATATGAACATGAAGTGCTTGAAATACGCTTCCGCCCGTCAAAAAATCAAAAAAATCACATAAAAATCAATTTATTAATATTTTAATTATTTACTGTCGCAGTAAGTGACGATAAACATTGCATGCCTGCCGGGAAATAACACCTGACATCAGAAAATAATATTCTTCTCCCGGGAGCTCTTTTATTTCCCCGGATATTCCGCCGGGGATGTTGTTATTTTTTATATTTTCTTTCTGACACGCGATTACTTTATCTTTATTTATCGGTTACCCGCCGTTTTACGGCGATGAAAAGCAGCAGCCTGAGACTTATCCGTCACCCTCCCGCTTCAAAAATACCCGGGTTATTCTCTTTTGCAGCCGGATAACGAATTACGTTATGTCACGTAATGTATTGCCGGTAACACCGGCTTATTACTTAAAACAGGTATCACAATGAATTTACTGAAAAATATATCAGGTTATGTTGTTTTCGGTATGCCTGATAATAAGCCGGAAAAGCACGACCGGTAAGGATGGTTTATCCTTATTATTATCCTGTTCAACTTCTGTTGCCAAATACAGATAACTCATATATTGTACGCCGCCTGCATTTACCCCAGCGTGTGGTGATGGCCCGTTTATCACTGACGTTTCAGTAAAGTGCGCACGATGCAGACGCAAGGTGCGAGGTTTATTGAAAATAAATGCAGACTGACCGTCATCCGCTGACGGCCGGAAATATATATTGTGCCCGGATGCGATATCCGCGGCATGTTTCAGGCTATTGGGAAGGGCTGTAAAAATGCAACAGAATACTGTGCAAATGAAACGCGTCTTAAATACCCCCGCGTTGGTTTTCTTCGGGCTCGCCTATATGGTGCCCCTTGGTATCTTCACAACTTACGGACAGGTTACCGTCCTCAGTGAAGGTCATTTACCGGTTGCTTATATTATTACTCTGACAGCCGTCCTGTTTACCGCACTCAGCTATTGTAAAATGACCAGCACACTGCCGCTGGCCGGCTCTGCGTATTCCTATGTCCAGAAAATATTCGGCGGGAATACCGGGTTTCTGGTCGGCTGGGCGCAATTGCTGGATTATCTGTTTCTGCCGATTATCAACTATATCGCCATCGGTATTTTTGTGCATGAAGCCCTGCCGTCGGTGCCGATGGAGCTGATAATCGTCTCCACTATTGTGATTGTCTCTGTGCTGAATATTCTCGGGATCAAACTGGTCACCTCGATGAATATGCTGATCATTGTGATGCAGCTGATATTTATCACGCTGTTCCTGTATCTCAGCTTCAGTTCCGCGTTCACACTGGATAAAGAGGCGCTGCTCGCCCCGCTGACGGTGATGTCTGATCAGGTGTCCGGGCTGTTTGCCGGTGCGGCGGTTCTGTGTCTCGCATTCCTCGGGTTTGATGCCATCTCCACCATGGCGGAAGAGACCAAAGACGCCAAACGGGCGCTGCCGAAAGCAATCCTCTATACCGTGTTTATTGCCGGGACATTATTTATCATTATCTCTTACGCCGCACACCTGAGCTATCCGGCGTGGCGTGATTTCCTGCCGAACACCGATATCGCCAGTATTCAGGTGATGGAAAAAGTCGGTGGTGCACTGATGGCGTCCTCCTTTATTACCGCCTATGTGATCGGCGTGTTTGCCTCCGCGATGACATCCCAGGCCAGTATTGTGCGGATTTTTTATGCCATGGGCCGTGAAGGGGTGCTGCCGCGCTCAGTATTTGCCCGTCTGCATGCCAGATTCAACACTCCGGTACTGTCGATCCTGTTTGTCGCCCTCGCCTCACTGATGGCGCTGGTGCTCTCCCTGAGCCTGGTGGCGTCCATGATAAGCTTCGGCGCACTGATTGCATTTACCTTTGTAAATCTGTGTGTTATCAAACACTTTATTATTGACCGGAAAGAACCGCTGACGGCTGCTGTGATCCTGCGTTGTCTGGTGGTACCGGCTATCGGGGTGCTGCTGACCCTGTGGCTGTGGACCAGCCTGGATGCTCAGGCACTGACTGTCGGCCTGATCTGGCTGGGGATCGGTGTGGTATACCTCGGTGTGATCACCCGCTTCTTTACCCGCCGTCCGCCGTCAATCACGGAAGAAGAAACTCACTTAATTATCAATTAACTCTGTTGATGAGGATTGGAGAGCATAATGAAAATGACTGCCGCTGATATTATTTATCACAACGGTTATATCTATACTGCGGATGCGGAAAACCGCGTCGCCGGGGCCATCGCCATTGCTGACGGCCGTATTCTTGCCTGTGGTGATAATGATGACATGGCAGCATTCCGTGGTGAGCATACACAGTTTATCGACCTCGACGGCAAAATGATGATGCCGGGGATTATTGATGGTCATATGCACCCGTTCTGGGGCGGTATTCAGTTGTTCGGCTGCCATCTGAATTATGAATCCCTGACCATTGATGAGATCCTCGCCCGTGTGCAGGCGCATCTGGATAATGATCCGCGCACCGGCGAAAATGACTGGCTGAAAGTGACCGCCTGGCTGCGTCAGGGCATGTTACCGGCCGGTATTGATATGTACCGCGAAGATATGGACAAGCTCAATACCCGCCGCCCTGTCGTATTGTTCTCCAATGACTGCCATACCCTGCTTGCCAACAGCCGTGCGCTGGAGCTGTTCGGCATCACCAGAGAAACCCCGGCACCGAGTGACGGTAAAATCGGCAAACACGCCAATGGTGAACTGAACGGAATTCTTGAGGATGCCCCGGCGATGCGTGCGGCAGACAGTATTCCCTCCATTCAGGCTGACCGCGCAGTGGATGTCGCCCGTCTGGTGCAGAAAGTCCTCAATGAACAGGGCGTCACCATGGTCATGGATGCACGTGTGGCAGAATTACAGCTGGATGCGTTCCGTGCATTACAGGAGCAGGGTGAACTGACACTGCGTGTGCAGGCTGCCCGTGAAATCACGCCGGATGATGCGCCGGATGTGGCATCCGTGCCGCAGGCCGTGCAAAACGCCGTTGCCTTTGCGGAGCGCTATCATCAGCCTGAATGGGGCCCGGAACCGGGCATCGCGGTAAAAAACATTAAAATGTTTGTTGATGGTGTGCTTCAGTTCCCGACCATGACCGCCTCCCTGCTGAAACCGTACCGCATCAATCACGGCACCCCGGCACAACCGGACTGGCGTGAGACAGAAAATTACGGTGATCTCTATTTCACTTCAGAGGTGATCGATGCCCTGCTCGAACGTATCGCAGCTGCCGGGTACGATCCGCATCTGCATACTGTCGGTGAAGGTGCGGTTGATATGGTGCTCAACGGCATCGAAAAAATGCGGGCTGCGCATCCGGGCAAAGATATCCGTCCGGGACTGGCTCACAATGAGCTGGTGGATGCCAAAGATTACGCGCGTTTCGCCAGACTCGGCACCATTGCCTGCCTCTCCTTCCAGTGGGCGGCACCGACTGCGGAACTGGCGGAATTCACCCGCAATATGATCGGTGAAACCCGTTTTCAGCAGCTGGAGCCTATCGGTAAGTTTATTGATGCCGGTGCGGTCGTTGCGTTCGGCAGTGACTGGCCGATTGATGATTTTGATGAATGGTATGATCTGAAAGTGGCCGCCACCCGCCGTGGTCATCCGGTCAACGGTCAGCCGGCACAGCGTCTGGACACCGACCGTGACCTGACTGTCACGGAAGTGCTGCGTGCCGCCACGATTGACTCGGCTTATGCTCAGCACCGGGAAGATATTCTCGGTTCCCTGGAGCCGGGCAAACTGGCTGATATGATCGTGCTGGATCGCAATGTGTTTCAGATACCTGCTGATGATATTGCCAATGTGAAAGTACTGCGCACCATTGTCGGCGGTAAAACCGTTCATCTGACCAACTGACGGTAATCCGCAGTCTGATAAACCAAAACCTCATCCTGCGATGAGGTTTTTTTATCTCAGTGCTTAATCGCCAGTGTGTGGATCACCGGCTGATAGCCTTCGCGCTCATATAAACGCATGGCACCGGTGTTTTCCGGCAGCACTGACAACTCCAGATGCGTATGGCCCTGTGCCTTTGACCAGTCTTTAACAGCATCCAGTAATTTTTTTCCGGTGCCCTGTCCGCGTACCGCCGGATCAACCACAATATCAAAGATATAACCGAAACGACGCGGCACCACACAGGTATAAGGTGAGGTAACCTGCGTCTGCGCAAAGGCGAACCCGGCAATATGCCCTTCCGTTTCCGCCACCAGCAGACAGAACTTTTCATCTGTCACAGCGTTTTCGATAAATCCGCGATCCTGCTGCGCCGGGCGCCAGCGGTCGGGCTGATATTCCGCCATCAGAGTAAATAACTGCTGATAAAGCTCAGCAATGCGATCAGTGTCATTCAGTGCGGCAGGGCCGATTATCATAGTATTCTCCGGTTAATCGTAGGTTTTGACCGCAGGTGCCTCATAGTCACGGAAGCGGCGGATAAGCGCGTTACCGTCAGTTTCGACTACCGCCATATGGCGGTATTTTTCCTGCATAAACTGCTCATCGGTCATTTTGCTGATCAGAGACAGCAGCGGGTCATAATAATTATTGATATTCATCAGCCCGACCGGCTTCTGATGCAGCCCGATCTGACTCCAGGTAAAGACCTCAGCAAACTCATCCAGGGTACCGAAGCCGCCCGGCAGCGCGACAAAGCCGTCCGCCAGTTCAATCATTTTGCTTTTACGTTCATGCATGGTGCTGACGCGATGAAGCTCAGTCAGGTTTTTATGAGCAATCTCCCGTCCTTCCAGCAATGCCGGGATCACGCCGATGGCCTTCCCGCCTTCGCGGAGTACGGTATCCGCCACCGTCCCCATGATCCCCACACTGGCACCACCGTAAACCAGGGTAATTCCCTGCTCAACCAGAATCCGGGCAAATTTCACGGCCTCAAGGCGGTAAATCTCTGATGCACCTGCAGCTGATCCGCAATAGACTGCTATTCGTTTAATATCCCGCATATCTGCCCTGTCCTTATCGTGATGAAATGAAAATCCGGCAGTCAGTATACGCAAGCGGTCTGAAGATAGCACTCGTCAGATTTTGCTATATTACCCGGCAATCGCTGTCTGCGGATTAATATCCTCTTAAATCAGTAATTGCTATCCGTCAGCCGCCCCGCTAAGATTGCAGGACGAGTTCTGCCTTTTGCATGCAATTCAACATAACTAATTGTCTCACCGCATTTTTATTGCTCCCGAGGTTCTTCATGTCTGCGTCTCCCCGCCAGCAAAGTGGTTCTCCGTGGTTACCGATCGGCTTATTGCTGCTGTCGATGATCTCTATTCAGAGCGGTGCCTCACTGGCAAAAACCCTGTTTCCGGTTATTGGTGCCCCGGGTGTGACCGCCCTGCGATTACTGCTGGGTACAGCGATTCTGCTGGTGATTTTTAAACCCTGGCGGCTGCGTTTTACCCGTGAGTCTTTGCTGCCGATGCTGGGATACGGCCTCTCGCTCGGGGCGATGAACTATCTGTTCTATCTGGCGCTGTCCACCATTCCGCTCGGGATTGCAGTCGCCCTGGAGTTTACCGGGCCGCTGGCGGTTGCTATGTTCGGGGCACGGAAAATAACGGATTATCTCTGGATTATTCTGGTGATCGCCGGTCTCGCCTTTCTGCTGCCGCTCGGTGAGCAGATCGGACAGATTAATCAGCTGGATCCGGTGGGGATGCTGTATGCCCTGGGTGCCGGGGCGGGCTGGGCACTCTATATTATCTTCGGCCAGCGGGCCGGACGCTTTTACGGCGCAGCCACGGTTTCCGTCGGCTCACTTATCGCCGCACTGATTTTTTTTCCGGTAGGGGCTTATCACAGTGATCTCAGTGTGATGTTCAGCTGGGCGGTACTGCCGGTCGGGGTGGCGGTGGCTATCTTATCAACGGCCTTCCCGTACTCGCTGGAGATGGTGGCACTGACCCGCCTGCCGACACGGACATTCGGCATACTGATGAGCCTTGAGCCGGTAATTGGCGCAATGGTGGGTATTATCTTCCTGAGCGAGCATCTGTTATTCACACAATGGCTGGCGCTGAGCTGCATTGTCATCGCCTCCATGGGCGCGGCACTGACCATCAAACCAAAGTCAAAAATCAAAGCTGTTGAGTAATCACCCGCCATACTGAAACCGGCCTCGTGCCGGTTTACCTATCGATTCTATAGATTTAATCGAATTTAACTATCATCTGCGCTGCCCTATAGTAACCCCATCGAAACAAAGATGTTTAACGGAATAAATAAGGGGAACAATAATGAGCACCGCGAAATTAGTGAAAACCACAGCTTCTCACTTAGTGTACACCCGTAACGATGTCACTGATGATATTAAGCAGGAAACCATTGATGAACTGAATCATCAGGTTCTGCAGTTTATCGACCTGTCGCTGATGACCAAACAGGCGCACTGGAATCTACGCGGCCGCAATTTCATTGCTGTACATGAAATGCTGGACGGCTTCCGTGACAGCCTCAACAGCCACCTGGATACCTTTGCCGAACGCGCTGTTCAGCTCGGCGGTGTGGCACTCGGTACTTCACAGGCTGTCAGTAAAGCCTCTGCTTTACCGGCTTATCCGACCGATATCCACACCGTGCAGGATCACCTGAAAGCACTGGCCGACCGTTATGCCATCGTCGCCAACGATATCCGCCGTGCCGTCAGCCGCGTTGAGGATGAAAATACCGCAGATATGTTTACTGCCGCCTCCCGCGACCTCGACCAGTACCTGTGGTTCATCGAAGCCAATATCGAATAATAGTCAGAAATACGGCACCGCAGCCGGCGGGTTACGGTGCTGAAATAAACATCTCATGTGTGAGTATGTGTCGCAGACAATAAAAACAGTAAGACCTAGTGAGTCAATCCTACCCTTTATACCGCCTCCGGGCGGTTTTTTTTGCTTATTATTTTTCGGTATTAACGGTATTCCGTAATAAACAAAACCAAGAAAACATACGTATTTCAAAAACAAAAAAAACGCATAAAATTAAATGAAATAAAGGGAATACGTTAATACGTAATCATGGCAGGTAATTTTCTCAGTAATAATACCTGTCTGTGTATTTCTTCGTGCACAGCGGGGAAATAAAATGAAATCATATCTGTTATTTATCGGGTATTTTATCAGTGCCTTTTCTTTCGCTGACGGTATCAGTGCGAATAGCACACGGTATATTTATCCGAAAGGTGCTCACGATATTACGGCACGGATAAATAATGAATCCGCCACTGCGGCATTTGTTCAGTACTGGCTTGACCCGGGCGATTCCGAGGCTCTGCCCGCGAAATTGCCTGTCACACCGTTTGAACTGACCCCGCCGATTTCACGTATTAATCCCGGCGCAAACCAGATACTGCGTATCCGTCTGTTGGATAAAAGCGCCATACCGGCCGACAGAGGAAGTCTGTGGTGGCTGAATGTTCTGGATATTCCGCCGGTCAGTAAAACGTCCCCGCAGGAAGAGAACGACTCCGTCCAGCTTGCCGTTCGTTCCCGGTTTAAAATGTTTTACCGCCCTGCCGGATTAAGCGACAGAGATACCGCCACTCAGCAGATAACCTTTCAGCCAGGTAATCATTCAATCCTGATAAATAATAATTCGCCGTATCACATTACCATTACGGAAATAACGCTGGCGGATAAAAAACAGATATTACATAAATCGTTTATGCTGACACCGAAGAGCCGTTCAGACATCGCGGTAAAACGCGCGGTGAAACGCGGAGACCGGCTGATTATCAGCAATATCAATGATTACGGCAGTGACTCAACCTTTACCGCCACAGCAGAATAACGCTCACCCGTTTAATTATTTTTCCGGTTCAATATCCGGCCGCACAATCGGAAAGACCGGTAATGCATTAAGCAGCCTGCTGCCGTACCGTTTGGTCAGCAGGCGCTGGTCGTAAATTACCACATCCCCGTGACACTGATGACTGCGGATCAGCCGCCCGACCTGCTGAATCAGCGTAAATGACGCTCCCGGCAGGCTCTGGATTTCAAACGGGTAGCGGTTCAGGGATTTCAGCCAGTCGTTTTCCGTGATAATCACCGGGTTGGTGACCGGCGGAAACGCGATTTTGTGAATATGCACCTGAGTCAGGTAATCCCCTTTCAGATCAAGACCTTCGGCAAAAGAATGCAGGCCGATAAGCACACTGTTCTGCCCGTCCCGGATCCGCTGACAATGGGTTTCCACCAGCCGGTAACGGGGCTGATCCCCCTGCACCAGCAGTTGCAGACGTAAATCCGTCACATGGGTGAGAAACAGATCCATTGCCCGCTGGCTGTTAAACAGCACCAGCATGCCGCGGTGCTCACCGGACGCCAGCTGGGAGCGGAAATAACGCGCCATCTCCCCGATATGTGCGGCTTCATCGGCCGGTGTCGGTTCATAATGCATTTTCGGGATCACCAGCCGCCCCTGACGGCAGTGATCAAACGGAGAATCGAGAGCCACAAAGCGGTCGTCCGCCTTTTCACTCAGCCCGGTCATTTCCTGTAACCGGCTGAAACTGTTGAGTGAACGCAGGGTTGCCGAGGTCACCACAATATTCGGTACATTGCGCCATAACAGGTGGCCGAGCTGTTCGCTGACGCGGATCCCCGCGCAGTGGAACCAGAGGTGAGACTGATTTTTTTCATAGCGGCGGCTGAGCCACTTTGAGACCGGCGCGTGTGAGATTTCCGACAGCGCCGCCAGACGCCACAGTTTGGCGCTGTTTTCCAGTGCACCGAGGAACTTTCCGGCCGTGAGGATGGCGCGGTGCAGACGGACAATATCCTGTTTTGCCGTCTGTTCGTTCAGATCACTGAGTATCCCCTCCACCATGCTGTGCAGAGCATCCGTCTGTTTTGACAGTTGCTGAGCCGCTGCCGTCAGCGGTTCCGGCAGTTCCCCGAGCGGAAACAAATAGTGCGGATCCGCCGCCTGCTCCGGCAGCAGCGCCTGTGTGTACATCGCCATATCGCGGTACACATCTGACATCGCGTCCAGATGTTTTTGCAGACGGGCGCTGTCCGCCAGTTTCGGCGGTTTTAGCGGACGGAACTGTTGCAGATACTGAGTGACAAAGCGGGAAAGGTTGTCCAGCTGCGCCTGAAGTGATACCAGGGTGATATCCCCTTCCACTTCCAGGGAATCACGGGCCACATCAGCGATATGGTGTCCTTCATCCAGCACCAGCAGCAGTTTTTTGCTTTCCGGCAAAACCGATTCATTCTCCATTGCCGCCATCACCAGCGCATGGTTGGCGACCACCACATCCACACTTTCAATTTCACGCCGCGCCAGGA
>NZ_WSPG01000043.1:0-17238 GCF_022819185.1 Morganella sp. HSTU-ASny43 | reverse complement strand
TTTTTATTATTGTTAATAATAAAAATAAACGATAGTTATTTTCATTTCACAAATTAAATAAGCTGCCGTCATGATCACAGCACACGCTGTCATTTTTTGTCATACTGTTACTGATTTCAGTTAACAGGAGGCTGTATGTACAACACGATTCTGGTTCCGATTGATATTCTTGAAGATGACCTGACAGACAAAATGCTGCCCCATGTGGAAGCACTGGCGAAAATTGATAATCCGAAGATCCACTTCTTTACCGTTATCCCTAACGTGGAAATGTTCTTCGGGGTGGAATACGCCTCAATGCCGGTCAGTATGCGGGAATCCGGAGAGCGCATTGAGCTGGCGCTTGCCGCACTGAAAGAAATTATTAAAGGAATTGCTGTGCCGGAAAGTCAGTACACCCTGCACGCGGCTATCGGATCAGCCAAAAACGAAATTCTCTCTTATGCCAAAGATATTAACGCCGACCTGATCCTGATGGGCTCTCACCGCCCGGGTGCGGCAACATTCCTGCTCGGCTCTACCGCCGCAACGATTGTCCGTCACGCCAAAACCTCGGTGATGGTTATCCGCTGATCCCGTCAGTCTGTTTATTCTGCCCCGCGTCACAGCGGGGCATGTTATTTCAGCTGCGTTTAAGCTTATCGGTATTTGCCAGATATAATGCCACGGTCAGCGCCAGTATTGACAGGGTATGCAGGAATGTCGCATTGGCATCTGAATGATCGACAATAATTAAACGCACCATCGCCGTAATGCCGATGTAGATAAAATAGCGCAGCGGAAAATGGTAGCCCGACGAAAAATACTTCACAATTAAGGCAATAAATTCAAAATAGAGGAAATAGGTCACGATACTGTCTAATAACAGATAGGTTGTTTTCTCCTGCGCGGAAAACAGCAGATTAATCAGCGTCAGTGTTTCCTTTCCCATAAATACAATCAGCAGCACACCTAAAATCAGCAGTGCAATATTCAGAACCCATTGCAGCACAGTTGCTATCTGGCGGGATGGCTGAAATTCCATAATCAATAGCCTCAGTGATAGACGACAATTACGCCCGTAAACAGTATGGGTTTAAGTGTACGACGAAATGATGACAGAACCGAATAAAAAACAAAAAACACGGCAGGCGCCGTGTTTTATGTATCAGATATTAACGGATTATTTGGCCGGTGCATCCAGCAGCTGATTATCCGTGCTCCAGATACGGTATTTTACTTCCACATCTTTCGGGGCGTACACCACAACCGGCAGGCGGCTGTTGTAACGGACGAATGCTTCGTCACCCAGGTTAGCGCTGACAAACGCTTCGCGTTTTTCATTATTGAGGCAGCCCATCATGGTGGACATCGGCCCGGTTAAGTCGCCGGTCTCATAATAGTCATAGCCGAAACCATCAACGGTTTTCTGTGTCAGCGTACCGCCGAACCACTGGTGGTTACAGTCCACCATCTGTTTTTTACCGATCACCAGCTCAATTTTGTACTGCCCTTCATCGGCTTTCGGCTCTACGGCAATCACATGGCGAACCTGATCTGACGCAGCCTGCGGGAAGTGTTTCAACTCACTCATGCCGTTGTCAGTTTTCACAATCTTCAGCGGCTCCATATCAGTGGTTTTTGCTTCTTCAGCATAAGCGCCTGCGGCAGCGAACATGGCCATAACAGGAAGGATCAATTTTTTCATCAAATAATTACCTTGTTTTATAAGTACATTTGATTATGAAATCGTCTCATAATCTTCATGCTGACTATTAAGAACATTATAATAATCTTTAGTTCACCGCCAGAGTAAAACACAGAATATTCTTACAAAATGGCAGATAATCTCAGATAAATCACCACTGCCAGTGTGTTAAACCAATAACTCTGCCGGATGCCATCATCACCATCAATAAATCACGATGTATTTATGCCATTTTGATCACGGATATAACGATACGCCCCATGCATTCCGGCGTACATTTGTTATACTGAAAAAGCTGTATTCCCCGTCAAACAGGAGGTTCTATGCCACTTGATCAGCAAGCCCTTATAGCACAGCTTAAAGATTCAAATCCTCGTTTTGCCGCACTGTATCTGAAACATCATCAGTTAAATAATGAAATTGCCGAGCTTGAAGGCCCGAACGGCGCAGGCTATAACGACAATGTCGTCCGGCTGAAAAAAGAAAAACTGCACGTAAAAGATGAGATGCAGCGCATTTTAACGGAGTGTCAGTAAGTTTCTCCCCTGTCAGATAACGCCCTTTCGCGGGCGTTATCTTATGTCTCCTTCCCTTTCGCACCATAATCTGACCTGACGCAATCTATTGCACATCAAAAGATGCATAATAATTACATCTTTACTATCCGACCGGAGTTATTATGTCTGAGAAAGCCTCTGTCCATGGCCACGAGGTCATGAATATGATTATTGAAAGCGGGAAGAATTACACCACAGAATCACTTATCGCCGATATTCACGCCACGTTCGGCGAAGATACCCGTTTCCATACCTGCTCGGCAGAGAATATGGATGCAAAAGCGCTGGTCAGTTTTCTGGCGGCACGCGGGAAGTTTATCGGTACTGAAGAGGGATTCAGCACATCGGCTGAGAAAATCTGTAATCACTGAACAGCGAAAAAAGACCGCTATCTCCCCTGAAGGCACAAAAACCGGGAGATAGCGTTTCCTGTAACAGGAAGAAAATCATGATTGCGCGTTGTCATCATCCATCCAGCTGTCATCTTCCCAGATGGTCTGAATAGTATCCATCAGCGACTGTTTATCGTCGGGGGATTTCACGCCGGAAATATTAATCGTGGTCTGACTGCTTTGCGCAATACGGAACTGCATATCCGGATATAACGGCAGGATCCGGCGTTTTAACTGGACTTCAAGGGACTGAATAAGATGCGCAGGCACTGCATTTCGTTTATCTAACAGAATTTCAATACGCATGATGTTGCTCTCCGTAAACTGTATGCATATACAGTATTTTATTTTTAAATAAAAAGAAAGCGAATTTTAAGCACAGTATTTAAATTTATGGGCTTTACAGCATGAAAGAGGAGTTTCTGATGGCCGGCAAACGTATTTTACGGGAAATAAAAACCGTTACCCGTATGGTGGAACTGTATGAACAGCGCCATCCGGCACCGGCAGATACTCCGGAACATTACCGCGATCTGCTGGCGTATGCAGTGAAACGGCTGGAAAAATGCCGTTACGGTGAAGACAAACCAGCCTGCAAACAGTGCCCGGTGCACTGTTATCAGCCAAAACCGCGGGAAGAGATGAAAGTGATTATGCGCTGGGCCGGGCCGCGTATGCTGTGGCATCATCCGATCCTGGCTGTCCGTCACCTTATTGATGACAAAAAGCCGGTACCGCCTCTGCCGCAGCGCCGCCGCTCGCCCCGCAATAATCAGGACTGACGCGCGCGGTATTCCGCCTGTGTGATCTTATACAGCACATGCGTCTGTAACGGATGCCCCTGTTCCAGTGACGGATGCAGAAACTCCCGCTGATACCGCATTCCCGTTTTCACCATCACCCGTTCAGAAGGCAGATTTACCTTCGCGGTAAACGCGACAATCTCCGGCATATTCAGCGTCATAAAGGCATGTTGCAGCACCGCGTTTGCCGCTTCGGTTGCATAACCTTTACCGTGAAAGCGTTTCGCCAGACGCCAGCCGATTTCAGTACACGGACTGAAATCAAACGGCGCGGACGGGATATTAAGACCAACAAACCCGGTAAATTCCCCGCTGCTTTTTTCTTCCGCCACCCATAGCCCGAATGCTTTCTGCCGTTCAAAACGACGGGTAATTTCATCCGCCATCGCATCACTTTCTGCCGCACTCAGGCAGGCCGGAAAAAAGCGCATAACGTCCGGATCCGCATTCAGTGCACGGAACGGTGCATAATCATCCGGTGTCCAGGGACGCAGGTGCAGACGCGGGGTACCAAGAGTAAGCATATAATCCTCCGGTTCATTCAGTCATAAAATATACCGGAGGAGTATAACGGATTTACGTGAGGGCGGCGCGGTTACACGCGCTTAAAGACAGACGGGACTGTCTGCGGCTCTTTGTTTTTTCCGTTACCGTTCTGTGACGACGATTTCGGCGCGGATTCCTGTGATTTTTCCGCCGCTGCGTCTGATTTTTCAGACTGCTTCAGCTCAGTCACTGCTGCCGGCTTATTATTTTCCGGGCGGGACTGCGGTGCCTGTGCTGCGGCAGCCGCTTTACCGGCAGGGGCATACGGCTCTGACTGGCCGATAAAGGTACCGCCTTTGCGGATAGAGAAATTAGAGGCGCGGCAGACGCCGTTAAGCTCACCGTGCTCAAGAATTTCCAGCTGTTCGACGGTACAGGTGCCGGTCAGCACGCCGTCAATCAGCAGGGTTTCGGCAAAAATATCCCCTTCCACCACACCGGACTGCATAATGCTGACCGAGCCGGAACGGGCTTTGATTTGTCCCTTAATTTTACCCCAGATTTGCAGATTACCGCTGATTTCAACATCACCGGTCAGGCGGGTTTCTTTGCTGATCACCGTCGGCTGGCGGGATTCAAGAGACGCCAGCGGACGCTGTTTCTCTTCACCACGAGCTGACAGCAACTGGGTAATTTCATTTGCCTGAGCACTGAGTTCAGCCGCTTTTCGTTCTTCTTCTTCTTCTCTTTCTTCTCTGGTTTTTTGCAACGGTGCCGCAACCGGCTCCGTTTCAGGGGTATCTGCTTGTTTTTTCTTACCGAACATGACGTTTTTCCTTTTCCTTTCCGGGAGAATCGTAATAGCACAGATAACGGCGGCGATACCTGTTAAATAAACAGGCCACGATGCGTGCCCGGCTATCACTGCATACAGTAACAATCCCCATAAAAACCAAAGGGATGTCAGCATAATATTAAGCATGGCAGACCTTTGTGATGGTATTTTTACGTTACGGAAGATACTTTTGCATATTGTACGCAGCCGCCGCGCCGGTAAAGGGCGGATTAAGACCAGTATCAGTATGTAATCAGGGAAATAGAGAAAGCGGTGACTATAGCCGGATACACTCCGTGTACCCTGTGACAGCATCCCTTCATTACAATCCGTCACCGCCCTCTCAGGGGTCTACCTTAACTGAAGAGGGCAGAATAAAAATATCACAATTACGACAGGATTTTATCCCTCTCAGGCCCCTTTAGTCCCCCGGATTTTTCCGCCTTCTGCCGCTAAGCGGTATTGTGCCAGCGCCTCTGCCTCTTCAGGTTCATGCGTGACCAGAATCGTGGTGATCCCTTCTTCTTTCAGCAGATTAATCTGCGGCCATAACTGCCTGCGGGTCGCCCAATCCAGCCCGGAAAACGGTTCGTCCAGCAACAGCAGTGCCGGCGGTGAGATCAGTGCGCGGGCCAGTGCCACCCGCTGCTGTTCCCCGCCGGAAATCTGATGCGGAAAACGCGCCGCCAGATGTGCCACCTGCATTTTATCCAGCAGTGCCAGAGCCTGTGATTTGTCCCGCTTTAACCCGGCGGCATACTGTGCCAGCCGTAAATTGCCCAGAACCGTCAGCCACGGAAACAGCCACAGCCGCTGATTAAGATAACGGCAGGGGCGTTTCCAGACCGGCAGCGGATCCAGGGGAACATCCCCGAGCCGGATGGAGCCCTGATAAGGCAGATAACCGGCAATGCAGTTCAGTAATGTGGTTTTTCCGCTGCCGGAAGGGCCGCAGATCGCGGTACATTGTGCGCGCGGCAGTGTCAGCGAGAGATCCTGCAGGATCCCCGCACTCAGATGTTCAACGTGCAGCATGTGAAGGTTGCCTTTTCAGCCGGTGCAATGCGACCAGCAAAACAATCGCCAGTGCCATCAGGATCAGCGCGCAGCCGAGCGCGAGTGAAAAATCACCGCTGGCAATATTAAGATAAATTGCCATTGGCAGAGTTTCGGTTTTAAAGCGGGTGGCACCGGCCAGCATCAGTGTGGCACCGAACTCCCCCAGCGCCCGGGAGTAGGCGAGGATCCCGCCGCTCAGCAATCCCTGCAGACACAACGGAATTTCCGCCAGCAGCAGGGTTTTTCCGGGGGTCAGCCCGAGATTCATTGCCGTGCGGACATATGCCGGATCCACCGAGGCAAACGCCCCCTGCGCCGAACGGTACAGAACCGCTGACGCGACATAGGTCTGGGCAATAATCACACCCACCGGGGAAAACAGCCAGCGCCCCAACTGCGGGAAAATTCCGGCCAGCGGGCCCTGACTGCCCAGCAGCAGTAACAACCCGATACCAATCACCAGCGGCGGCGTGACCAGCGGGACATCAAACAGCGCATCCGCCACCCGCTTGCCGGGGAAATCCCCCCGCACCATCACCCAGGCGGCCGGTACGGCAATCAGAAATGCCAGTACCAGCGATGTCAGTGAGGTTGCCAGCGACATCAGCACCGCAAAATGAAATTCAGGGTCAGTAATCAGCTTAGTCAGCAACGCCGGCGTTACCTGAAACAGTAACGCCAGCAGAGACCCGGTAATCAGACACAACAACAGTAACAGGGGCACCAGCGCCCATTTCATCACCGGATACATCGGTAATACCGGAATCAGTGTGCATCAGCCGGTCTGACCGGCAGAAAACCATAATCGGTGAAGGCTTTGATCCCTTCCGGAGAGGAAAAATACTCCGCCAGTTGTTTTGCTTCTGCCGGGGATGCACTGGTGCTGAGTACCGCCAGCGTAGCCACCTCTTCCGGGCTGCCTTCCGGTGACGGCAGAATAATCAGTTTATCGTGGTTTTTCATGGCATCGGCGCGGCCGATAACCGCAGCATCCACCTCACCGTTAAGCAGATACATCGACAGGTGTTTAATCGTTGCCGCCCGGACAATGACTTTTTCCCGCAGTGCATCACCGTAACCGCTGGCATCCAGTAAAACTTCACCGCTGCGGCCCAGCGCAATGGCTTTCGGGTCCCCCATGCCGATACGCAGATTACTTGCGGCAAGATCTGCAATACTGTTAATTCCGTCTGCTTTATCTTTGCGTACTGCAATCACCGGAATATGCCGGACGATCGGATAACTGTCTGTCACCTGTTTTTCTTTCCGCAGCTTTTCCACGTAATCCGCTGATCCCGGGAAAAACAGATCACCCTGCTTTGTCAGTTCAAACCGGGTCAGGATCTGTCCGGAACCGCCATATTCCACCGTTACCGTATTACCGGTCTCTCTTTCAAACTGGCTGATCACCTTTTCAACCGGCGGGCGCAGACCGGCGCCGGCATACATATGTAACTCAGCGGCCACCGCGGCCGGTACGGAACAACAGAACAGTAATGCGGAGAGCATCAGACGACGGGACGACATAGTAACCTCACTCGTTATATATTTTTTTATATAATGATTAAAAACGGTGAGTGGTGCAAGGGACAGTCATCACGAAACGGCGTATCATCTGTCATGTCCGGTGGCGTTACCCGCCGGAAATAATCCGCGATACAAATAATATATAAATTATATATTCACCAGAAAAATTTTAATCAGCTATATGCAGCATAATAAAAACATAAAATTAAAAGTGATAACATCAATAATCATAACAGAAACAATCATTACATTTTTGCAGAGTAATACTCTGCCCTTCGCCGGTAACAACAGTATTAATTAATATCCGCTCAATATATCCATCAATAAAACAGATTCAATGATAATGAACTGTATATACACCCCACCCGCAAAAAAACATAACAACAACAAAACAGCATCATTTTAGAAACATAATTCATAATGACATTACTTGTTATTCAGTGAAGTTATTCATCATGTAAATAAAATAGCACCCAAACCAATAAATAAAGCCGTTAATGTCATAAAAACTAATTATCAAGTAGAAAAGCCCGATATTAGTTATATAATTATTTATACCGGATGGTTTGGCACTGTCCCTGTTATTTAATTTCCGAAAATTAAGCCATATTGTTCACTCTGAGATGCCCATGAACTCACGTACTTTGACATCTGACAATAATAAAGAGATACAATCTGTTATTGTTGAGCCCGATATTTTCAATATTACCGAACAACAGGAAAAAGGTCTTTACCTTCTGATGTCCGGAAAAATGAAATGGCAGGATTGCATAAACTCATACACACTTAATGACAATGAAGTTATTTTCTCCAATCAGGGAAGCTATGCATACCAGCATATTTCCGGCGAAATTAACTTATTATGGGTTCCGCTGAACAACCATTTTCTGCGGGATTTTCTTCACCGTTTTTCTGATACTCTCAGCCACCTTCACCGTGTTACTGATCCGACATCCGGACTCATTTATTTTCCGCAGTCCGCTATGCTGAAAAACAGTATCAGCGGGTTTTATGATGCTTATTGTAATAATGCGCCATCACCGCTGATAAAGCTGAAGCTGGAGGAATTATTATTAATTATCGCCCTGAGTGAAGAAGGCACACGTCTGATGTCGGTATTGCGTCAGCTGAGTAACCGCCAGGCAGAACGTTTGCAGAGCTTCATGGAAAAGCACTATCTGAAAGACTGGAAGTTAAATGAATTTTCCAGAGAATTTGGTATGGGCCTGACAACATTCAAAGAGCTGTTCGGCTCGGTATACGGTACATCTCCGCGGGCATGGATAAGCGAACGGCGGTTGTTATTTTCCCATCAGCTTCTGCTCAATACCCAGATGAGTATCGTTGATGTCTCAATGGAAGCAGGGTTCTCAAGTCAGTCGTATTTTACCCAAAGCTACCGTAAGCGTTTCGGATTTACGCCCAGCAAAGCCCGGGGTAATCATATAAACTGACGAATTGTGATAAAAACAGAAAACAAAAATAATACCGGAAAAAAACGGGTCTGTTAAGCTGCGTTCCTTTGCTTCACTTTTATTCGCCAGAGGGATTTATGCTTAATAAAACGATGTATCATCTTTATCTGTCAGATGATCGAATATATAACTCAGAAGACTCCTGTAAAGAAAATGATTTATTATCTGAATATCTTACACGTCAGCAGGCAGACAACTTAAAAACAACAGATTGGTTCCGTCGCAGAAAGAAATGGAATATTCCTTTTCAGTATCATGACCTGACCATGATCAGACAGACAATACAGACTTACCCTGATAACTGGGATGCCTGTTTGTCTGACACAATTATATTATCTGCGTCCCGTTACTGGATTGATGGATTATTAAACGAAACGTATGAATACTGGATAAAAGACACACACCGTGAGCTGTGGGATCTGGAAGAAGAATATAATCAACGCAGAATAATAAACCGTCAGCTGGCTGCCCTGCATGCGCTGTACAGTGCATATTATCCGCAGACGGAGCAGTCAGAGCTGTCAGATATCAAAAACAGTTTCGCGGAGTCCGCACAGGATCTTTCCCGGACAGAGCATAATATTCACACTCTCCGGGGAGAAATTTCGTTCACGCTGCGTCATTTTGTTAATCTGTTCCGTGATGTTATTTATCATCATAAGTCCTTGCAGGACAACCGCATTCCGGACTATTTCCGTACTGCCGTACAGCTGATTTTGCAGCTGAAAAACAACAATGATGATGACCGGCTGTATCAGTGGCTGAACAGCCGCAATATCTGTCTGACGACAGATAAAATACACTGGTGCTGACAGCACCGGCAAATATACCGGATAAAGGGATAGCAATATCCCTTTTATCTGACTGCATATAGCAATAACAGATAAAAATAAAATAGTGACTACGACGGGAAATAACACACGAACGGCATTTGCCTGACAACCTCAAGAGGATTGATATTTATGTACCGTCACACTGAAACGACTGCTGTCACACCTGTGTTTACCGATGAACGCCGGTTGTTATGGCAGACACTGGAGACATTCCCTGCCGAAAGTCAGGAATACCGGGATATCTGTGTAAGTTTACTGGCTCCGGTGATTTGTGATCTGAAAAAAACAAAACATACCGGACAAATCACCAGAGACTCACTCTTACAAATCCTGTCCCACTATGATGAATACGGCGAACAGCAGGAATTTATTTTGTCCCGGCTGTGGCAGTCACTGCCGGCGTCATTATCTGACAGTGACCTGAAATCACTGATTGCCACCGAAATCAATCAGTTGCTCTATGTGAATAACCAACTGACTTTCTCTCAGTTTAATCTCCGCTGATACGCCGCATTAATCCGGCAAAATGGCAAATGACCGGACCGGGAACCCGCCTGCATTGTCCGGCTTTGCCACGATATTAAAAATCACCGCACCTTTGGCCGGGACTTTATCGAGATTGGTCAGCAGCTCTATCTGATACGCATCCTGATCCAATACAAAATATTCCGCCCGGAGTGCACTATTTTTGCGGAAATCCTGCGCCGAATCGGTATCAAAGGTTTCATGCCCCACGGCGCTGATCCCGCGCTCACGAAACAGAAATTCCAGTGCGTCCATTCCCCAGCCCGGAATATGGTTGTTGCCTTCCGCATCTTTATTATCCATCAGTGCCTGTGACGGCCAGCGTTTGCTCCAGTCCGTGCGCAATGCCACGAAACTGCCGCTTTCAATACGTCCGTGAATCTGTTCAAAAGCCAGTACATCGTCTGCGGATAGCGCAAAATCTGCATCTTTCTGTGCTCTGGCGGACTGATCAATCACCACCAGCGGCAACACCAGCTCTTTCAGTTCCAGATCATGCACAAAGCGCCGCCCCTGTACAAAATGGCACGGCGCATCAATATGGGTGCCGTACTGGCCGGGAAACGTAAACTGCTGGGCAAAAAAGCCGTCACGGTAATCAAACAGCGTTTTAAACTCCGCCGGTTCAAACATAAAAAAGTGCGGTGAGTCCGCATTAAATGCGTGTGTCAGGTCAATCCATTTTTTGGATTTCAACAGATTCACGGCTTCAGTTAATGATAATGACATTCTGCCCCCTCAATGTTATACCGGTAGTTGTTGTGATTTATGCTCTGGTTATCAGTCAGAATTTACACGGCTTGCCGGGGAAGTCATTTGCAGATATTTCATGTTGTTGTCCGCACCGGACAAGGGGAACACAATGTTAAAAGTGATTGCTGAAGATTTTATGCAGCCGGATGCCGTTGAGATCCTGATGCCGATGTATGAAGAACTGGTTGCCGCCACCCGCCGTGAGCCGCTGTGTATCAGTTATGATCTGTTTGTCGATCAGAAAGACCCGGGGCATTTTGTTTTTATCGAAACCTGGCCGGATCAGGCCGCGCTGGATGCCCATTGTGCCAGTGAGCACTTCCGCCGCCTGGTACCCGCCATTAATAAATATCAGCGTGCCGAACCGCGTTTTATCCTGATGGACAGCGCCGTTAAGTAATAATCAGGGCGGATATCCCCGCCCTTCCTGATTCAGTCGTGGTCGATTTTCGCTTCTTTCGCTGCCGCCTCACACCACTCAATGATGGCAGGATGCGCCAGGATCCGGTCAATCCATGTCTGTGCCGCCGCTGAAAACGGCAGCTGATAAGTCCGTGCCCGCAGGGCCACCGGCACATAAAAAGCATCCGCCGCACTGATATTTTCCCCTGCCAGCCACGGGCCACCGAACCGGGTTAATCCCTCACACCAGATCTTATCCAGACGCTGACACTCTTTCTGTAATTCCGGTGTCATCTCTGCGGCCGGGCGGCTTTCCGAGCAGTTCAGCGGGCACTCACGGCGCAGCGTGGTAAACCCGGAATGCATTTCTGCCGCGGCAGAGCGCGCCCAGGCACGGGCGGTTTTTTCCTGCGGCCAGACATGCGGATAATCCTCCGCAATATATTCACAGATTGCCAGAGAATCCCAGACCGTGGTATCCGCTGTCACCAGGCACGGCACCAGCCCGGACGGGGAAAAGCGGAGAAATTTCTCATAACTGCTGCCGCCCGGTACAAAGGTGGCCAACTGTTCATCAAACGGAATATTCAGGGCTTTCAGTAAAAACCAGGGTCTCAGCGACCAGGAAGAGTAATTTTTATTGGCGATCCACAATTGCAGAGACATATAACCCCTCTCAGTGAAATTAAAATAAATGATATAAACAGCAGGCTGATTGCCTTACCCAATGTATCCGGTTTTTATTCCGCTGCCTTAAAAAAGGATAAATCCTGTTCATATTCTTTCTGATAGTGCCCTTCCGTACCCAGCGTATCCTGCAAAAAATGTAAAAATGCGGAGACTTTTTTCGGCAGATATTCACGATCCGGATAAACCGCATAGATGTGATGCCGTGGCAGCAGGTATTCCGGCAGCAGCGGGATCAGCCGCCCGGCGCGGATATCCGGTGCCGCGATAAACTGCGGCAGCTGGCAGATCCCCGTTCCCTGTAAAACAGCCTGATGCAGCGCCAGACTGTTGTTGGCACGCAGAGTACCCTGCGGGGTAAAACGCACCACGTCTCCCCGGTGCAGAAATGTCCATGACTGACCGGCCTGAAAATAGCTGTAAAACAGGCAATTATGAGATTTCAGGTCAGTCAGATTCTGAGGTGTACCATGTTGTGCCAGATAGGCGGGAGACGCACACAACACGCTGCGGCAGGGAGATAACACGCGGGCAATCAGAGAGGAATCCTGTAATTCACCGATCCTGACAGCCAGATCAAACCCTTCCCCGACCAAATCCGTCAGTTTGTCATCAAATACCATTTCCGCCTGTAATGACGGCCAGCGCTGTAAAAATTCAGGTATTAATTTAGCCAGATGCAGACTGCCGAACACCGCCGGCGCACTGATTTTCAGTGTGCCGTCAACCTCACGGCTGTAATGTGACAACGCATCCTGCCCGTCCAGCACCGCCTGATGGGCTTTTTTCAGATAGGTGTAATAAAGCTGTCCGGCTTCAGTCAGTTGTAAATGGCGCGTGGAACGGGTGACCAGCCGGATGCCGGTTTGAGTCTCCAGCGCCGCCAGTTTTTTACTGACCGCCGATTTGGTCATATGCAGATATTCTGCTGCTTTTGTCAGGCTTCCCTGCTCGGTGATCGCAATAAACACCGGTAAAAGTGAAAAATCCATCGCAGCCCCTTTATTGTCAACTTACAGGAAACTCTATTTTTCTTTTTATAGCGTTTATTCCGGGCCCCGGCAATCTCTATACTCTCTCCGTCCGCAATAAAGTGAAAATAACGATGAAAAAAGAGATCCTGTTACCGCTGATAGCCTTACTTTCCGGGGTATTACTCACCCTGATGATTATGAGCAACAGCTATTTATCCACCTTTACTTCTCCGCTGCACGCCTCCTGGCTGACACACGGCATCGGTGCCATTGTTGCCCTGATTATCTGGCTGACAGTGAAAAAGCACCTGCCGACACGCCACGCCGGTACAAAAATGCCGCTGTGGTGCTATCTCGGCGGGATACCCGGTGCGTTTACCGTACTGCTGGCGGCGATCACCGTTAACAGCCCGCTGTCACTCTCCGGCTCGATTGTACTGATGCTTGCGGGGCAGATAGTGACCGGGCTGATTATCGACCATTTTGGTCTGATGGGACTGACACGGCGCAAAGTGACAAGCCGCGACGGGCTGACACTGCTGCTGTTATTCAGCGGCTGTATTTTGATCATTGCAGGAAAATAATGATGTTACTGTTTTATATTACTATCGCGCTGACAAATGGCATTTGTATTATTTTCAGCCGCAGTATTAACGGCAGATTATCTCAGAGCAGCAATGCGTTTTATGCCTCGCTGGTTAATCATATTGCCGGTTTTATCTTTCTGAGTGTGGTTGTACTGTTTTACCTGCCGCAGTTCCCCGTCACACTGAACAGTATTCCGCTGATTACATTCACCGGCGGTATTATCGGTGCCTGTTTCGTGGTGATAAACAGTTATATTCTGCCGCTGCTCGGCGCCACACTGACCACCATTCTGGCTATCTGCGGCCAGGTATTATCCGGCTTTATTATCGATATCATACAGCACGGCATGCCGTCACATCTGCTGATGCAGATAACCGGTGTCATCTTAATCCTGCTGGCTATCGCTGTCCGCTACCGGAAGTAATTTTTCTTATTTCGTTACTCAGCGAAGTGTTTTCTCTGTGCTTCCGATATGATTAGCCGGACTGCATAAGGAGAATCCCATGTTTGCTGTAATTTTTGAAGTAACTATGCCGGAAAACAAACAATCCCGCTATCTGGATATCGCTGCCGGATTACGCCCGCTGCTCAGTGACGCAGAGGGCTTTATCTCCATTGAACGTTTTGCCAGCCTGAGCACACCCGGTAAATTATTGTCGCTCTCATTATGGGAAGACGAGGCTTCTCTGCTGAAATGGAAACAAAACCTGCAGCACCGGCAGGCTCAGGAAGAAGGTAAAGCGGATATTTTCTCTTTTTACCGCATCCGTATTGCTGAGATCACCCGTGAATATGACTTCGGGCAGGAATAACCGGCGGAGCTGATATGTCAGAAGAACACGCACCTGAGTTAGAAACCGCGCTTGCCGGTGTGGCTGCGGCACTGGCTGATCCGTCCCGTATCCGCATGCTCTGCGCCCTGATGGACGGCAGAGCCTGGACAGCAACTGAACTGAGCATTGCCGCGGATATCAGTGCCTCCACCGCCAGCGCCCATCTGGCAAAACTGGTCGCCGGAAAGCTGATCATCTGTATTCCGCAGGGGCGTCACCGCTATTATCAGCTGGCCGGATTAAACGTGGCCGAAATCATCGAAAAAATGATGAATCTCACCGGTATTCCGGTAACAGCCGCCATCCGCAAATCCTCCGCCCCGCCGCATTTACGGCAGGCCAGAACCTGTTATGACCATCTGGCCGGGGAAACGGCGGTGGCTGTGTATGATGCGATGCAGGAAAAAGGGTGGATAACCGCTGACGGTACTATGCTGACAACGGCGGGAGAATCTGCACTGACCGCACTCGGGCTGCCTGCCGCTCACACGGTAAAACGGGTTTTCTGCTGCGGCTGTCTGGACTGGAGTGAACGCCGGTTTCACCTCGGTGGCTATCTGGGCGCCGCCCTCTTCACTCACTGTGAGCAACAGGGCTGGCTGACCCGCACACCGGGCTACCGTGAAGTGACAATTACCGGAAAAGGAAAAAAACAATTCCGGCAATGGTTAGGGATTCAGATCCCGTAATTATGAACTTCTGACCAGTAATAACGATAATTTACGGGCGAACGGCAGAACAAATAAGACGGTCGGGAATGCAATGGCCCAGGATATACCCCATGACGTCAGCCACGGGGAAACCAGCAGCCAGGAGAATCCCAGCGCTTTGACGGTACTGATAAACGAAACAATACCACTCATAACCAGCGATAAGAAAAAAGGCACCAGGAAGATTAACGCGCGCTGAGGCAGCTTCGGAAAACCTAAAATATAGTTTTTGTCCTGAAAAGACATAGACGACTCCGTATAGTGACGACACAACAACACATAACTGTTGTAATGCACAAAGTTACATGCGTTGATTAACGTAAACGCTTACGGGTCAGAGAATTGACCTTTGATGGCGCTATTCTATGAATCTGAATGTGTTTGTCAAATGCAATTTATTCTCAATAAGAAAAATAATTGCGGTTACTCAGTCATCATCAGAAAAATTCAGGAAACTGAACATACTCTCTTTATAACGGGTAGTGGCCTTCAGCATTTCTGTACCAGAAATATCCTGCAAACGCCCGTCATGCGCCATTTTCCGGAGGTCATCAACCCGGAGGTCATCACTCAGCAGCGCGCGTACCGTCATATTATCCGGAATTAAATAGATCGGTCCGCGCATAAGCTGTGATGCGCCCAGCCGGTCAAAATAATAATATTGTCCGCCTTTCTGCCAGACCTCCCCGTAATGGTGAGAAGTAATATCGCCGATTTTTTCCCAGTTATCCGTTGTATTATCACCGAGACGATAAAGTATCGTACTGCGGGAAATAAGACCCGGTGATTTCCGGCCGCCCCATGATTCTGAACCCTGCAAATACCGGGTTTCATTGCCGCAGGTGAAAATCAGCGGTGATATTTCCCGGCAACTATCCTGCAATGGCGGATTATCACCGGCGCGGCGGATTTTTTCTTTTTTCCGGTCATAAAAGTAAACGCCATTCCGGGATAAAAACAATCCCTGATTTACATGCTGACCATAGTAACTGATCACGCGGTAAGGCGCATATTCCGGCGGGAACATGACATTATTCATGGCCGCCTGACCGGTTTGCGGATCAAATAAATAGGCTTCCTGAAATAAATTACCGAGGTAAAAACCATACAGTGATTCTGTATCTTTCAGCGGTAATAAATGGCGCTGATAATAAACATGTTCCCCGTCGTGATAAAACACCCTGCTCTCACGCACTGATTTATCATTCTGCCGGACAGCCACAGGACGCAATGTCTCCGGGTTTGCCGCCGGCATTAATTTACCGTCAAAGAAAACCTGTTCTCCGTTACTGACAAGCCCGGAATCCGCTGATATCCGGTAAGGTGTGGCAGACGGTGGCAACTGTTGCTGCGGATAATAGTAAGTCAGAGGCTTATCACTCAGTCCCCAGCCGTAACGCCATTGCTGATACAGCTTTTGCAGGCCGGTCAGTTCATTATTTATCCGCGTATAAGGGGCACAGAAAACCGTATTTTTACCATCCGTAAAATAGCCATTCCCGATAGTAACCGCCGTCTGAGGATTAAAATCCGCGACGGGAAGATTACCGCACCAGGCGTGATATTTATCGGCTGCAAATTGCCGGCCATTGTGGTTGTTATTGTCAGGCAATAATCTGAAACTGTCCGGGTCCGCACCGGGGATTAAAAAATACCCGTCAGACGGAACAGCGGCATACACCCGACCGTCATACAATGTAAAAACGGAGTGCCCGAATGATTTCCCGTTCCGGTCAATATCGTAATACGGTGTTTTATCCATGGCCAGAATGATCCCGGATATAAACAGGACGGAGACCAGCATAATGCCGGACATAATGATAAGAACAAGGCGTTTGCGGGCTTTCATAGGATGGAAATAGTATCCGAAAGCATTGCCGTCTGCTATCAGAGAAAACCATTTTTCAGCCCGGAATCATCATCTTTCCGGCTGTTATACCAGTATCTGCTTCATAAAAATTGTAATAAACAGATCCAGCGGTTCACCATTACGGGTCAGTTTGGCACGCATTACCGCCCCTTCCCAGCCCGTCCAGAAAAAAGCCGCCATTTGCCTGCAATCTGTATTTACGGAAATAAGATTTTGAGCCTGTGCTTCCAGAAGACAATTAT
>NZ_WSPG01000042.1:0-20462 GCF_022819185.1 Morganella sp. HSTU-ASny43 | reverse complement strand
GCGGTAGTTCAGTTGGTTAGAATACCTGCCTGTCACGCAGGGGGTCGCGGGTTCGAGTCCCGTCCGTTCCGCCAACAAACATTAACCCCGATAGGAAACTATCGGGGTTTTGTTTTTTGTATGAAATAAATTCACCTTGCTGTTTTTTCCTCGACAGAACCTCTCTTTTTCGTTAGTTTTGGATGTCCGGATGTCTAAAATAACAAGGAGAGCCCGCCGCTATGCCAATCCGTATCCCTGATGAACTTCCTGCTGTCACTGATCTGCGTGATGAAAATATCTTTGTGATGACATCATCACGGGCACAATTTCAGGATATACGGCCACTGAAAGTGCTGTTTTTAAATCTGATGCCTAAGAAGATTGAAACAGAACTGCAATTTCTGCGTCTGCTCTCCAACACACCGCTTCAGGTTGATATTCAACTGCTGCGTATCAGTCACCATGAATCAAAGAACACACCCAAGGCGCATCTGGATGCCTTTTATTGTGACTTTGATGATATAAAAGAACAGAATTTTGATGGTCTGGTGATCACCGGTGCACCACTCGGTCTGGTTGAATTTCAGGATGTGGATTACTGGCCGGAACTGGATGAGATTATCCGCTGGTCACAGACACATGTTACATCAACACTTTTTGTCTGCTGGGCGGTACAGGCGGGGCTGAACACGCTTTACAATATCCCGAAACAAACGCTGCCGGAAAAAATCTCCGGGGTGTATACCCACACTACACTTATGCCGCATGCGCTGCTGACCAGGGGGTTTGACGGGCAGTTTTCTGCGCCTCACTCCCGCTATGCGGCATTTCCTGAAGCGATGATCCGTGAAAACACCGATCTTGATATCCTGGCCGCTTCTGAAGAAGCCGGAGCCTATCTGTTTGCCAGTAAAGACAAGCGTCAGGTCTATGTGACCGGCCATGCGGAATATGACGCGGATACATTGGCGGGAGAATATCAGCGTGACTCGGATGCGGGGCTGGATCCTGCTATCCCGGTGAACTATTTTCCGGATAACGACCCGTCGAAAACACCGGTATCCAGCTGGCGCGGACATGGTCATCTGCTTTATGCTAACTGGCTGAATTATTGTGTTTATCAGATAACACCGTATGACCTGAGTGTGATGAATCCGACGGCGGACTGATAAAAAAAGCCACCGCGAACGGTGGCAAAAGGCAGACTTAATTCACGATGTCTTATGCAGCGGCACCGGCCACAGCTTGCGCCGCCAGTGCAGTAATACGATCATAGTCTCCGCCACAGAGTGCATCTTCCGGCACCAGCCATGAGCCGCCGACACAGGCCACACTGCTGAGCGCGAGATAATCCCGGTAGTTATTCAGGGAGATCCCGCCGGTCGGGCAGAAACGGATATCCGGGAAAGGGCCGGAGATAGCTTTCAGCGCTTTCACTCCACCGTTTGCTTCTGCCGGGAAGAATTTAAAATTTTTCAGTCCGTAAGCTATACCAGCCATCAGCTCGGAAACGGTGGCGATCCCCGGGATCAGCGGAATGGAGCCCTGATCGGCTGCCTGTAACAGAGATTCTGTCAGACCGGGGCTGATAGCAAACTGTGCACCGGCGTCAGTGACGGCTTTCAGTTGCTCCGGATTAATCACGGTACCCGCACCGACAATCGCTTCCGGCACTTCTTCCGCAATGGCGCGGATAGCTTCAATTGCACACTCTGTACGCAGTGTGACTTCCAGAACGCGGATCCCGCCTGCGACCAGTGCACGGGCCAGCGGTACTGCCTGATGCAGCTCACGGATAACAATGACAGGCACAACCGGTCCTGCATTTAAAACGGATTGCGCACTTAACATCTGATCATTCATCGTCATTCTCACTTTTATAAAAACGGATACAGCAGGCGCCTTCTTCCGCACCTGAGAGTTGCGTGCGTAATGCACTGAATAATTCACGGCCTGAGCCGTCCCGCTCTGCGCTGAGGTCAGGAATGACACTTTCACGTTCTGCCAGAACAGCCTCATCAACAAGCAGCATCAGCTCGCCGGTCTGCCCGTTCACCCGGATCATATCGCCGTCGCGGACTTTGGTCAGCAGCCCGCCGGTATACGCTTCCGGGGTAACGTGAATAGCGGAAGGCACTTTGCCGGATGCACCGGACAAACGGCCGTCGGTGACCAGGGCCACCCGGTAGCCTTTATCCATCAGCACGCCCAGCGGCGGCATCAGTTTGTGCAGTTCCGGCATCCCGTTGGCCTGCGGCCCCTGGAAACGCACTACCACAACACAATCTTTGTTCAGTTTTCCGGCCTCAAACGCGGGCACAATATCATGCTGGCTGTTAAACACGATGGCCGGGGCTTCAATAATCTGGTTATCGGCAGGAACAGCTGAGGTTTTCATCACCGCACGTCCGAGATTTCCAGTCAGTACTTTGGTGCCGCCGTGAGACGAAAACGGTGTATTTCCGGATGCAATCACACTGTCATCAAGCGAGCTGAGCGCGCCTTCCCGCCATTTCAATTCACCGTTATCCAGCCACGGCTCCTGTGTATAACGGGATAAGCCGAAACCGGCGACAGTATGAACATCTTCATGCAGCAGCCCCAGGCTGAGCAGCTCACGGATAATCAGCTGTAACCCGCCTGCGGCATGGAACTGGTTGATATCTGCTGGGCCATTCGGGTAGATCCGGCTGAGCAGCGGGATAATGTCCGACAGCTCAGAAAAATCATCCCAGTTGATGATGATCCCGGCTGCAGCGGCCATTGCGATAAGGTGCATGGTCAGATTGGTGGAACCCCCTGTTGCCAGCAAACCGACTATGCCGTTAACGATGACTTTTTCATCTACCAGTTGCCCGACCGGCAGATAATTGCCGCTGTTTTCAGTAAAGCGGACAACCTGGCGGGCAGCGGCATCCGTCAGTACGGTACGCAGCGGGGTATCAGGATGAACAAAGGACGCGCCCGGCAGATGCAGCCCCATGATTTCCATCACCATCTGATTGGAATTGGCGGTGCCGTAAAAGGTACAGGTTCCGGCTGAATGATAAGAGGCCGCTTCTGCATCCAGCAGTGCCCGGCGATCAACTTTTCCTTCAGCAAATAACTGACGGACATGTACTTTTTCTTTATTCGGCAGACCGCTGGTCATAGGACCCGCCGGAATAAATACGGACGGCAGATGCCCGAAAGAGAGTGCCGCCATCATCATCCCCGGGACGATTTTATCGCAGATCCCGAGGTAAAGTGCGCCGTCAAACATATTGTGGGAAAGCCCGACAGCGGCAGACATGGCAATCACATCACGGCTCAGCAGGGACAGCTCCATACCATCCTGCCCCTGGGTCACGCCGTCACACATGGCGGGAACCCCGCCGGCAACCTGGCCGATGGCACCCACGCTGTGCAGTGCAGCTTTAATTTGTGCCGGATAAAATTCATACGGCTTATGTGCCGACAACATGTCATTGTAAGCAGTGATGATTGCAATATCATTATGCGCCATATTGCGTAACTGTTGTTTCTCATCAGGCTGGCAGGCGGCAAAGCCATGCGCCAGGTTACCGCAGGCAAGCTGGGCACGATGAACGGTTTTACTGCGTGCGGCGCTGATTTTTTCCAGATACCGGGCACGGGATACACGGGAACGCGCCGTAATACGGGCGGTAATTTCTGAAAGTCGCGGATGAACCGGCGGGTACGCAGAATGTGTCATAGTCATGGCTCCGTGCTGATTATCTGCCTGCTGCAGTATCATTAATTCGTTTGTTACCGGTAACATTGGCATAGATCAGCAACGGATTGCAACTTTTATGAGCAATTCTCTTTCCTGAATATGATCCACCTCAAATTTAGCTGAAACGAGAAAGCTTTCGGCGCGGATCGAATAACCAGAAAAAGAGGGTTGAGTACCTTTGCGGATCACAGCAACATGAAAAACGCTCAGGTTGCACGTTAATGCACTCAGGGAAAGTTGTGGTAGTATAGACGTTCAGACGGCTATTTAAACGGGCATTGCAGAGCGGAGTCAGATAAATGGATAATAAAATCAGTGTATTAAAAAAAGCGCTTAATCAACGGATCCTGATTCTTGATGGTGCGATGGGAACGATGATCCAGCGCTATGCACTGAACGAAAAGGAATACCGCGGTGAGCGTTTCGCTGACTGGCCGGTGGATCTGAAAGGAAATAACGATCTGTTATCCATTACGCAGCCGGATATTATCCGCGAGATCCATCACGCCTATCTGGGAGCCGGCGCGGATATTATTGAAACCAACAGTTTTAACTCCACGGTTATTTCCATGGCGGATTATCAGATGGAGTCCCTGTCTGATGAAATCAATGAAGCCGCCGCGAAACTGGCGCGGGAATGTGCCGATGAATGGACGCGCAAAACGCCGGAGAAACCCCGCTATGTGGCCGGGATTCTGGGTCCGACCAACCGGACGGCATCAATCTCTCCCGATGTGAATGATCCGGCTTACCGCAATGTATCCTATGATGCGCTGGTTGAGGCTTACCGCAGCTCTGTGCGGGCACTGGTCCGCGGCGGGGCTGATATCATTATGATCGAAACAATCTTCGATACCCTGAATGCCAAGGCGGCGATTTACGCTGTTGAAACCGAGTTTGAGGCGCTGGGGATTAAATTGCCGGTGATGCTTTCCGGTACGATCACTGATGCCTCCGGCCGGACACTGACCGGTCAGACAACTGAAGCCTTTTATAACTCCATGAGACACATCCGCCCGATCTCTTTCGGGCTGAACTGTGCGCTGGGGCCTGCTGAACTGCGCCAGTATGTGGCGGAGCTGTCCCGTATCGCGGATTGTTATGTCAGTACTCACCCGAATGCCGGTCTGCCGAATGCGTTCGGCGGTTATGACCTGGATGCCGCCAATATGGCGGGCTATATCAGTGAGTGGGCACAGTCCGGTTTGCTGAATATTGTCGGTGGCTGCTGCGGCACCACGCCTGACCATATCCGTGCAATCGCGCAGGCGGTAGCGGATATTCCGCCGCGTGTTATTCCTGATCGCCCTGTGGCCTGCCGTCTGGCGGGGCTGGAGCCGCTGACCATCGATGAGAATTCCCTGTTCGTCAACGTGGGGGAGAGAACCAATATCACCGGCTCCGCACGGTTTAAGCGGCTGATTAAAGAAGGTAATTACCAGGAAGCATTGGATATTGCCCGTAACCAGGTGGAGAACGGCGCACAGATTATTGATATCAACATGGATGAGGGCATGCTGGATTCACAGGCGGCCATGGTGCGTTTCCTGAATATGATTTCCGGTGAGCCGGATATTGCCCGCGTACCGATTATGATCGACTCCTCAAAATGGGAGGTGATCGAGGCCGGGCTGAAATGTATCCAGGGTAAAGGCATTGTGAACTCGATTTCCCTGAAAGAGGGAGAGGCAGCCTTTATCGATCATGCCAAAAAAGTGCTGCGTTACGGCGCTGCCGTGATTGTGATGGCCTTTGATGAAACCGGCCAGGCGGATACCCGGCAGCGCAAGACAGAAATTTGTCAGCGGGCTTACCGCATTCTGACTGAGCAGGTGGGATTCCCGCCGGAAGATATTATTTTTGACCCGAATATTTTTGCGGTGGCAACCGGTATTCCTGAGCATAACAATTATGCCGTTGATTTTATTGAAGCCTGTAAGGATATCAAAGCGACACTGCCCCATGCACTGATCTCCGGCGGGGTCTCCAACGTCTCTTTCTCGTTCCGCGGAAATGATCCGGTACGGGAAGCGATTCACGCCGTTTTCCTCTATTACGCTATCCGTAACGGCATGGATATGGGGATTGTGAATGCCGGGCAACTGGCCATTTATGATGATTTACCGGCTGCACTGCGTGATGCGGTGGAAGATGTGATCCTGAACCGCCGCGAGGATGCCACTGACCGGCTGCTGGCGCTGGCAGAAGAATATCGCGGCAGCAAAGGGGAAAATGATCAGCCGCAGCTCGCGGAATGGCGCGGGTGGGATGTGGAAAAGCGTCTGGAATATGCACTGGTGAAAGGGATCACGGAATTTATTGTTGAGGATACCGAAGCCGCCCGTCTGCGGGCTGACAGCCCGATTGAAGTGATCGAAGGCCCGCTGATGAACGGCATGAATGTGGTCGGTGATCTGTTCAGTGAGGGAAAAATGTTTCTGCCGCAGGTGGTGAAATCCGCGCGGGTGATGAAACAGGCGGTGGCGTATCTGGAACCTTATATTCAGGCAGCGAAAACCAGCGGCTCCAGTGCCGGGAAAGTCCTGCTGGCGACAGTCAAAGGCGATGTGCATGATATCGGCAAGAATATCGTCGGCGTGGTATTGCAGTGTAATAACTATGAAATTATCGATCTCGGGGTGATGGTGCCCTGTGAAACAATTCTCCGCACGGCTATTGAGGAAAAAGTCGATATTATCGGGCTGTCCGGGCTTATCACGCCGTCACTGGATGAAATGGTACATGTAGCCAAAGAGATGGAGCGTCAGGGATTTTCCCTGCCGCTGCTGATCGGCGGTGCCACCACATCCAAAGCTCATACGGCGGTGAAAATTGAACCGAATTACAGCGGCCCGGTAACCTATGTACAGAATGCCTCACGGACGGTCGGGGTCGTGGCGGCGTTATTGTCAGATAAACAACGGGATGAGTTTGTTGCCCGCACCCGTAAAGAATATGAGGTTGTCCGCGACCAGTATGCCCGCCGTCAGCCGCGCTCAGCACCGGTGACACTCGCACAGGCGCGGGCAAATGCGTTTGCGGCGGACTGGGATAATTATACGCCGCCGCGCCCGGCATTTACCGGCGTGAAAACCGTCACTGCACCGATTTCGGTACTGCGCCGTTATATTGACTGGACACCTTTCTTTATGACCTGGTCACTGGCCGGAAAATACCCGCGTATTCTGGAAGATGATGTCGTTGGTGAAGAAGCCCGCCGCCTGTTTAAAGAGGCAAACGCGATGCTGGATGAGCTGGACAGAACCGGCGCACTGACACCGCGTGGCGTGGCGGGGATTTTCCCGGCTAACCGGATCGGCGATGATATTGCGGTTTACCGTGACGAATCCCGCGAAGAGGTGCTGTTATACAGTTGTCATCTGCGCCAGCAGACACAGAAGAAAGATGATTTCCCGAATGCCTGCCTGGCGGATTTTGTCGCACCACCGGGAATTCCGGATTATCTCGGAGCCTTTGCTGTCACCGGCGGGCTGGAGGAGGATACACTGGCAGCTCAGTTTGATGCGGCACACGATGATTACAATAAAATCATGGTGAAAGCCCTCGCTGACCGGCTGGCGGAAGGGTTTGCGGAGTATCTGCATGAGCAGGTGCGTAAAACTATCTGGGGCTACAGTCCGGATGAAAACCTGGATAATGACTCGCTGATCCGCGAAAACTACCAGGGGATCCGCCCCGCACCCGGCTACCCGGCCTGTCCGGAACATACGGAGAAAAGCAAAATCTGGGAACTGCTGGATGTTGAAAGACATACCGGCATGCGGCTGACGGAATCTTATGCTATGTGGCCGGGGGCATCGGTATCCGGCTGGTATTTCAGTCATCCGCAGAGCCGCTATTTTGCGGTGGCTCAGATCCAGAGAGATCAGATTGAGGATTATGCCGCCCGCAAAGGTATGCCGGTGAAAGAGCTTGAGCGCTGGCTGGCCCCGAACCTGGGGTATGATCCGGAAGACTGAGTATTATCGCATGTCAGTCTCCTGTCCCGGTTTGCGTTAACCACCGGGTACTGTTCTGCGTATAGTGAATTCCGCTGTATCACTGTACGCCATTATCAGAACAGAAGGAGAACCGTATGAATTCAGTATTTATCATTGCTGACGGCCGGGCCGGGGAGGTGATATGACACTCCCCGTTTTCAGGCCGTTAATTATATCTGCCACTTTTGTATTATGCAGCGCATTCGCCGGTAACTGCCGGGCGGAGACTGATCTGCCATGCACTATGACCCTGCAACACAGAGCCATCATGCTGGATGGCGCGACGTGCATCAGCAAAAAGCGGTTACCGGGCTGCCCTGTGCTATGCCAGCCGTCAGAGGTGCAGGAAAAAAACGTTCAGGTTACCTGTTTTCGTCCCGGAGAGCCTTTACCTTTTGACAGAACTGCAGATGTCACTGTCCCGGTGGTCTGTGAAATCATACTCCCTGTGGATATTTCACCGGACACCACACCATAATCTGAAATAAAACAGGATAACCGGCCGGGATCCTTTCAATCGTTTTCTCAATTATCACGCAATGTGACAGCCTGCTCTTGTCATTGTTTTTTTCATCCCCATTTATAGATAAGTAATTTTCCCGTACTATGGCTGACAACAGCCGTGACCGGGCATATCAGATTCAGCCATAAAAGGGAGTGATGAGACAATGTACCGTTTCTATATTCAGGATGCTTTACCTGCCGGGTGCCTGCCCGCGTATTCGCTGCCGAAAGCAGATCAGCCTCATTATTATGAATTGGATGAGAGTATCCTCAACGCTGCACTGAATATCATGCAGATCACGGATATCCTGGATACCGATGATGTGCTGGATGATGACTGTTTTAACCGAATCTGGCTGAAAAGCGAGCTGACACCCGCCCGGGCGTCAGAGGTCTATCACTTCTTATATCAGCAGCAACTGCCGGAACCGGTACCGTCACCGGATGAAATCGCCGCCTTTAAACAGGCGAGAGCCGATGAACTGGCGCTGCTGAGCCGGCGCAGCCCGAAAGAGGGGTATGTGCCTGTCCATAAATTTGCCACACAGGATGCCTGGCGGATCATGCCGGAAGAATGCCTGCTTATTGCCGGTGTTCTGACTGATCACATGCTGGAAGATAACAATATGGTGGTCAGTAATATCGCATCACTGTGCAAAATCAGTCACAAAACACTGGAATATGCCCTGAGAGGCTGGCGTGAGTTTAATTTATTCGCGGCAGAACACGGCGGTTATCAGGTTTGCTGATGATTCAGTAATTTTTGTTACGCAAGAATAACACCAGATATGAATTGTTACTTCTGAAACTGGTAAATAAAATTAATTGCTATTGAAGCAATAATACATAATTAGCAATTAAAATCAGTATAAATAACTTTGATGGTTATTGATAAAAATTGTTTATATTGTTTTGTGCAAATATGAATTTTATTAATGGAAAGACCGGCGGGTTACCGTATAATTTTTCATGAGGGATATGATTAATAGTGATAAATAATTCATTGTCACTTATATTTCCTCCCGTGGTCGTCTTACTCTTCTTCATATTGGGAGCTTTCAATATCGTTATACAGCGGACAGTATACGGTATGCATGTATCGGCAATACTCGTCACTTGTGTTTCATGTTGATCTCTGTTTCGTGTGATTAATCGCCTGACGCTGACCACGTCAGGCGTTTTTTTATCTGAAAAGGCGGGGGTCAGAACAGATCGCGGTGAAGGGCGCGGATGATATCTTCGGCATCATTGCCGGGAACCAGCAGGCACATGTTGTGTCCGCTTGCACCATAACTGATCATGCGGATGTTAAACGGCTCAAGGGCGCTGAAAATCGTTTTGCCCAAGCCGTGTGCACGGGTCAGTTCATTACCGATAACCGCGACCAGTGCCAGATTCTGCTCCACTTCAATACGGCACAGTGCAGACAACTCGGCGGTCAGCTCATCACTGAGCAATGTTCCGTTAGTGTGTGTGGAACCGACGGTATCCAGCGTCAGGGCGATACTGACTTCTGACGTGGTGATCACATCCACGGAAATATTATGGCGGGAGAGAATCGTGAAGATTTCCGCCAGAAAGCCGCGCGCATGCAGCATTTTCAGGCTGTGCAGTGTCAGCAGGGTTTGCTGGCGGCGTAATGTCAGGGCGCGGAACAGCGGCGGATTCGGGTCATTATCACACACCAGTGTGCCGCCCGCGCCGCTCTCTTTGCTGGAGCCGACAAACACCGGGATTCCGCTGCGCACGGCAGGCAGCAAAGTGGCCGGATGCAGGATTTTTGCCCCGAAGTTCGCCATTTCCGCCGCTTCATCAAAGGTAATATGATCAATCGGATAGGCATCCGGGACAATGCGCGGATCCGTGGTGTAGATCCCCGGCACATCCGTCCAGATATCCACACGCTGGCAGCCGAGCGCTTCCGCCAGCAGTGCCGCAGTGTAATCACTGCCGCCGCGTCCGAGCGTGGTGGTGCGCCCTGCGGCTTCGCAGCCGATAAATCCCTGGGTGATAACCGGGCCCTGTGACAGACGCGGGGCAAGGAGCTGATCACAGCGCGTGCGCAGCACAGCGGTATCCGGTTCAGCCCGGCCGAAGCAGTCATTTGTCTGCATGACCTCACGGACATCAAACCATTGCGCCTGTGCGCCCTGCTCCCGGAGCACTTCGGTAAACAGCAGCGTCGACATAATCTCACCATGACTGACAATCTCATCCACCAGAGCGCTGGAGGTTGCCAGTGCCGCTGCATCCGATAAAGTGGTGATATTGCCCAGCAGGCGGTCAATCTCATTGTGCACCGCCGCGTTCTCCGGCAGACGGGACAGGATTTCATATTGTGTGTCACGAACCTGTTTCAGACATTTTTCACGTTGCGCGCGCGGGCATCCCTGAGCTAATTCGATTAATGCATTGGTGATCCCGGCGGAGGCGGATAACACCACCAGTGCCACACCGGGGGTCTGCAGAACGACCCCGGCACTTTTCTGCATGGCGTCATAATTTGCCACACTGGTACCACCGAATTTTGCAATGACCTGCTGAGCAGGCGCGGAAGATACTGACGCCATAATGAATTCCCTTATCCCGTAAAGTGAAAAATGTGAGCTGTGTTACACTGATAGAATTATCGGGATTGCCGGAATGAGTCAATATTGATTAACGGATAATCAATATCTTTCATAATGACAGGCAAATTATCGTTTTTTGCGATATTCCGTTCCGGCGCTGGTTTTGTTTCTGTTTTTTGAGCAATATCACGGAATGACAGATGCATAACACCTTTATCGTCAGGACAGAGTACACTTTGTTGACACGATTCAGTTTTGGTTTTCAATGAAAAGAGAGCTGCAATGAAAAATATTAACCCCACTGATACTGCGGCCTGGAAGGCGCTGGAACAGCATTACGACACAATGAAAACTGTGCATCTCCGCGACTTATTTGCGCAGGATAACGACCGGTTCAGCCGTTTTTCTGCCACGTTCGGCGAAGAAATGCTGGTGGATTATTCCAAAAACCGTATCACACAGGAAACCCTTGATAAGCTGCTGGCACTGGCTGAAGAGTGTGATGTGCGTGGGGCCGTCTGCAGTATGTTTTCCGGTGCGAAGATCAACCGGACAGAAAACCGTGCGGTTCTGCACACCGCGCTGCGCCACCGTGACAATACTCCGGTGATGACTGACGGGCAGGATGTGATGCCAGAGGTTCGCGCCGTGCTGGAAAAAATGCGCGTGTTCAGTGAGCGGATCATCAGCGGGGAGTGGAAAGGCTATACCGGCAGGCCGATTACCGATGTGGTGAATATCGGTATCGGCGGCTCTGATCTCGGCCCTTATATGGTGACAGAGGCGCTGCGTCCGTATAAAAATCATCTGGGCATGCATTTTGTCTCTAATGTTGACGGTACTCATATCGCCGAAACCCTGAAAGCGCTGGATCCGGAAACCACACTGTTTCTGATCGCCTCCAAAACTTTTACCACCCAGGAAACCATGACTAACGCCCATTCCGCGCGTGACTGGTTCCTGGCGGCGGCCAAAGACCCGGCGCATGTGGCGAAGCACTTTGCCGCGCTGTCCACTAATGCGGATGCAGTAGCTGAGTTTGGTATTGATACCGCCAATATGTTTGAGTTCTGGGACTGGGTCGGCGGGCGCTATTCCCTGTGGTCGGCGATTGGTCTGTCTATCGTGCTCTCTGTCGGTTATGACAACTTCACGCAGTTGCTCGATGGTGCGTATGCCATGGACAAGCACTTCACCGAAACTGAATTCTCACAGAATATTCCGGTGCTGCTGGCGCTGATTGGTCTGTGGTACAACAATTTCTTCGGTGCGGAAACAGAGGCAATTCTGCCTTATGATCAGTACATGCACCGCTTTGCGGCCTATTTCCAGCAGGGCAATATGGAGTCCAACGGGAAATATGTGGATCGTAACGGTAAGGTGGTTTCTCATCAGACCGGTCCGGTTATCTGGGGTGAGCCAGGCACCAACGGGCAGCATGCGTTTTATCAGCTGATCCATCAGGGTACCAAACTGATCCCGTGTGATTTTATCGCACCGGCTCAGAGCCATAATCCGCTGGGGGATCATCACAGCAAACTGCTGTCGAATTTCTTCGCGCAGACCGAAGCACTGGCCTTCGGCAAAACCCGTGAACAGGTGGATGCGGAGTTTGCCGCACAGGGCAAAAATCCGGTTGAAATGGATTATGTCGCGCTGTTTAAAGTCTTTGAGGGTAACCGCCCGACCAACTCCATCCTGCTGAAATCCATTACTCCGTTCAGCCTCGGGGCTCTGATCGCCATGTATGAGCATAAGATTTTTGTTCAGGGCGTGATTATGAATATCTATACGTTTGATCAGTGGGGCGTCGAACTGGGCAAACAGCTGGCAAACCGCATTCTGCCGGAACTGGCGGGTGACAAGCCGGTTGAGAGCCACGACAGCTCAACCAACGGCCTGATTAACCGGTTTAAAAACTGGCGTTAGTGCTGAATTTACTTTAACCGTGCGTTTTATAAACAAAGCCGCTCTGCATAATGCAGAGCGGCTTTGTTTTTAGCAAAAAATTTTCAGTAACGCGCTCATTTCCTGCCGGGTTTTGTTAAAGTGTATCAGAACGCATATTATGCCCCTGATAACCGGATACATTCATGACACAAACAGTGATAACACCCCCCATCCGCTGGTTTGATAATGCGGAAATGATCCCCGCCGGGGTGCTGGACTGGTTATCAGAATTAGGGTCAATGACGCGGCGCTTTGAACAGCACTGCAATGAAGTGACGGTAAAACCGTATTGTGAAAAATATATCTCCCGTGAAGCGCTGACTGAAGAAGAGCAGATGCATCTGCCCGGCAGTGCACGCTACTGGTTACGGGAGGTGGTGTTATATGGTGACGGGGTTCCCTGGCTGACCGGCCGGACAGTGGTACCGGAGGAGACGCTGACAGGGGAAGAGCAGCAGTTACTGAAAATGGGAAATGTGCCGCTCGGGCGCTATCTCTTTACCAGCGGTTGTCTGACGCGGGATTATATCCGCTTCGGGCTGTCAGAAACCCACTGGGCCCGCTGTTCGCGGTTGTGCCTGGCCGGTAAACCGCTGCTGCTGACTGAAGTTTTTCTGCCGGCCTCTCCGGCATACCCCGCATAAGTGAATATCTCGGAGAAGAATAACGTGGAACGAAGCATGGTACGCAGCAAGTGGCAGGCATACAGCCGTCTGATGCGGACAGACCGCCCGATTGGCTCACTGTTACTGCTCTGGCCGACCTACTGGGCGTTATGGATAGCGGCCCGGGGTGTCCCGGACTGGCATATTCTGATCATCTTTACCATTGGCGTGTTCAGTATGCGAGCCGCCGGCTGTGTGATTAATGATTTCGCCGACCGGAAATTTGACGGCTCGGTGGAACGCACCAAAAACCGTCCGCTGCCGCGCGGTGATGTCACGGAAAAAGAAGCCAAAATTCTGTTTGCGGTACTGGTGCTGGTGTCATTCGGACTGGTACTGACGCTCAATACGATGACCATCTGGCTGTCAGTCGCCGGGCTGGCGCTGGCCTGGGTGTATCCGTTTGTGAAGCGGGTCAGCCATCTGCCGCAGGTGGTGCTCGGCGCGGCTTTCGGCTGGTCGATTCCGATGGCGTTTGCGGCGGTCAGTGAATCGCTGCCGGCAGAGTGCTGGCTGCTGTTTGCGGTCAATATTGTCTGGTCTGTGGTGTATGACACTCAGTACGCGATGGTGGACCGCAACGACGACCTGAAAATCGGCGTGAAATCCACGGCTATCCTGTTCGGGCGCTTTGATAAGATGATTATCGGCATATTGCAGCTGGTAATGATTCTGATGCTGTTATGGATAGGGCTGATGGTTAATCTGTCCGGGATCTTCTACTGGTCCCTGCTGCTGGCCGGGGCGTTATTTGTCTATCAGCAGCGGCTGATGGCCGATCGCGAACGCGACCCGTGTTTTCAGGCCTTTATGAATAATAACTATGTCGGGTTTATTCTGTTTCTCGGCATGCTGGTCAGTTATCTGTAAGTGCAGATAACCGGCAATAAAAAAGGAGACTGGTTATCCGGTCTCCTTTTTTTGTTCTCAGCGTCAGTCAGACGGATTACTGTCGTCACTTTTTGCCGGTACAGCTTCTTCCGGCTCCAGGCTGACACTTTCGATAGTCAGACGGACTTCCGGTGACATCAGCTCCGCCAGCACGTTGTAGAACTCTCCGGCGTTGGCTTCAATCACATCATCATTGTCATTGATATAGCCTTCTTCACGCAGTGTGCCGACCAGGGTGGCAAACACGGCTTTGTCGAAGAATTCCGGTGCGTTGATACCGTGCAGAACTGACAGACGCTGTGCCAGCATCCGGCTCTCTTTTTCCAGTGCCGAACGGCTGATTTCCGGGGTGGCATTCAGCAGCGACAGGGTGATCGCATAACGCTGTAATGTCTCGCGGATCCCAGCTGCCAGCAGCTGTAACGGACGGATACGGGCCGGGTTAATGACCAGCATATTATCATCACGGCGGCAGATTAATTGCTGACGACACAGTTCATCAATGATGGTATCGAGGATCGCCGGCAGCTCTTCCTGACTGTAACGCATAAACAGTTCGGCTTTCAGCAGCGGATAGATCATCCCGACATGTTCACGCAGAGTATCGGTGCTGACGCGGCGGTGATGGATCAGGATACTGGTCACCAGAGACGGCAGTACCAGCATATGCAGAATGTTATTCCGGTAGTAGGTCATCAGTACCGCATTTTCACGCGGCAGAATGATGATATCCCCTAGGCTGTCTTTCTCAACCTCGAACTTGTTCATCTGCAATGCGTGTTCCAGCAGTTCTTCCGCACTCTTCGCCGGGGTGGTGCTGTCCGGGGAATACGGCACATTGCGCAGCAGCTGGAGATAGCAGTCGAGCTGTTCGATCAGCTGTTCGCGGGTCAGTGCGCGCTGACGGGAAGCCAGCAGAGCCGTGGTACACAGGTTGATAGCATTCGCGGCGGCGGCATTATTGATGCTCACCATAATGTTATCAGCCAGAGATGTTGCGGTTGGTGTCAGCCAGGACGGACGCTGCGGCTCGACCGGGTCGATCGCCTCACGCCATTCCGGTACCTGTTTTGTCAGGTATTGTGACAGCGGAATAGGCTGCCCGAAGTTCACATAACCCTGGCCGAGGTTACGCAGTTTGCGCAGGCCGCGCACCATCTGCATAAAACCTTCTTTTTGCTTGGTGGCACCGCGCAGCTCTTTGGCGTAAGTACCCACTTCCATCACATGCTCATAGCCGATATAGACCGGCACCAGGGTGATAGGTCGCGAGTCACCGCGCAGCATAGCCTGAAGCGTCATCGATAATGTGCCGGTTTTCGGCTCCAGCAGACGTCCGGTACGGGAACGGCCGCCTTCGACAAAGTACTCGATGGAATAACCGCGTGAGAAGAGCTCACTCAGGTATTCACGGAAAACGGTGGAGTACAGTTTGTTGCCCTTGAAGCTGCGGCGGATAAAGAAAGCACCGAGGCGGCGGAAAATCGGTCCCGCCGGCCAGAAATTGAGGTTAATCCCGGCGGCGATATGCGGCGGTACCAGCCCCTGATGATAGAGCACATAGGAGAGCAGCAGGTAGTCCATGTGGCTGCGGTGGCAGGGCACATACACTATCTCATGGCCGTCCTGTGCCAGCTGGCGCACCCGCTCCGCATTATGGACATTCAGTCCCTGATAGAGGCGGTTCCAGGTCCAGCCGAGGACGCGATCAGCCACGCGCAGGGCGTCATAGGTGAAGTTAGCGGCCACTTCGTTCATCATGGAAACGGCATTCTGACGTGCTTTTTCAATGGTGATTTTTTTAGCTTTCGCTTCATCTTCAACGGCTTTTTCAATCGCTTTGGATTTCAGCAGCTTATTGAACAACTCCTGACGCACCGGCAGTTTCGGGCCGATAGCGGCCATACGCTGGCGTGAGAAGTGAATACGGGCGACACGGGCCAGTTTATTAGCGATAATGGTGTCAGTACCGTGTTCAGAGGCCATCGCGCCCATGGACACCGGCTGTGAGAAGCGGACAAAACTGTCGCGTCCCAGCCAGAGCACGGCGAAAAATTTCTGGATCCCGTTTAACAGACGCAGATGCGGCACACCGTGGTGTCCCTCGCGGCCCGGTGAACGACCGAACATCACAGAGACCGGCAGCATCTGAATATCCAGCGCCGGATTATTGCGGTGCAGATCCAGATAGGCGTGGAAAATATGGACGGAATCCTTACGCGGATTCAGGGCGTAATAACGGAACACACGCGGGCCGTCATCGATAAAGACATAGCCCGGTAATGTGGTATTACCGATGACATTATCTTCCAGCGGATCCGGCATGCCCTGTGCGAGACACTGACGGCGCAGTGTCAGCAGGTCCGCCTTAGAGTGATAAGGAAGAACATAGAGTGTCGGACGTTGTGTATCCAGCCCCAGCTCATTGACCGGATCCGTCGGGATCGGCTTGCTTTTTACCAATAGTTTTAATGGTAAATTCAATACGTTATAGTATATTTTACGCCAAAGTGACATAAATGTATGAAGCCTCTTGTTGACAATTCGCGTTCAGCATACCAGAAAGGCGGAGCCAGATCTGTGTTGCGGCAGCAATAAAATCGCGGAAAAATAGCGGCGATCAGTCAGATAATCATATTATTTACAGTGACAGAAATGAAAAAAAATACCGGATTTATACGATTAATTAAAGCGGCGGGTTATTCAAAGAAAGGACTCATTGCGGCATGGAAAAATGAAGCCGCTATCCGTCAGGAATTGCTGGCGCTGATCCCGGCCGTCATTATTGCCTTTGCTTTCTCTTTTACGGCGGTTGAACGGGTGCTGCTGATTGGTTCTGTGGTGCTGGTAGTGGTGATTGAGCTTATCAACAGCGCTATTGAGGCTGTGGTTGACCGTATCGGTACGGAATATCATGAACTGTCCGGCCGGGCCAAAGATATGGGGTCCGCCGCAGTATTTATCGCCACATTACTGGGGCTGTTTGTCTGGATTATGCTGTTTACCAGCTGGTTCCTGCGTCTTTAACAGACGATTTTTTGTGAAACCTGCGGCGTAACACGTATTTTCCTCATGTTATGGTTCCCAATCCCGGAATACCTGTATATACTCACAGTCTGACTGTATAAACAAACAGGGGGCGAAATGAAAGCACTGACGGCACGGCAGCAACAGGTTTATGACCTTGTTCGTGACCATATTTCGCAGACGGGCATGCCACCGACGCGTGCAGAAATTGCGGCACGCCTGGGTTTTCGCTCTCCGAATGCGGCGGAAGAGCACCTGAAAGCCCTGGCGCGTAAAGGCGTCATTGAGATTGTCTCCGGGGCCTCCCGGGGGATCCGTCTGCTTCTGGAAGAAGAAGAGGATGAAGGTTTACCACTAATAGGCCGTGTGGCCGCAGGTGAGCCTTTATTAGCACAGGAACATATAGAAAGCCGTTATCAGATTGACCCGATGCTGTTTAAACCAAGTGCAGATTTTCTGCTGCGGGTAAATGGTATGTCAATGAAAGATATCGGTATTATGGACGGTGACTTACTCGCGGTGCATAAAACCCAGGACGTGCATAATGGCCAGGTGGTGGTTGCCCGTATCGAAGATGAAGTGACAGTCAAACGGTTTAAGAAAGTGGGCAGCAAGATTGAGCTGCACGCTGAAAACGAAGAATTCAGCCCGATCGTGGTGGATTTACGGGAACAGAACTTTACTGTTGAAGGTCTGGCAGTGGGTGTGATCCGTAATAACGACTGGCACTGATTTCCGGGACAGCCGCCTGAAACGGTATCCGCTTAAAAACCACAGTACGCCGGAGACGGACACTGTGGTTTTTGTTTTTCAGCGTCCGCGTTTACGCGGTTCGTCATGTTCATGGTCATGCAGGCATTTATCTCTGCGGGTGCAGGATTCAATATCATAACAAGGGCGGCAGTATCCGTGCGCCTCAATCACACTGTGGCGGATATGAAATTGCGCGGCATCCGCCAACTGAGTGATTTGTGAATCAATCGCCTCTCCGTCCCGCTCTGTCACACTGTTACAGCGATCGCAGATAAACAGTACTGAAGTATGGCTGGGTTTATCAAAATGCGGGCACATCACAAAGCTGTTGGTGGACTCAATTTTGTGGATAAATCCCTGCTCCAGCAGAAATTCCAGACCGCGGTAGATTGTCGGCGGTTTTGCCTGCGGCTCGGTTTCGCGCAGCAGATCCAGCAGCTCATAAGCACTGATGGCTCCGGGCTGGCCGGCAATCAGCTGCAGAATCGACTTTCGCTGAGACGTCATGCGCACACTGCGTGACAGACACAGTGCTTCTGCTTTTTTTAATAAAGTCTGAATATCAACAGATTGCATGACATCACCTTCCGCTAATCAATAAATATATGAACAGCCCACTCTAACATGAATTCCGGCAGAATAACCGGTATCCGCGCTATTTTGTCAAAAAAGGGCTGCCAATTCAGGGCAAATTATGGTGAGCTGTTGGTGCAAACACATAAAAAGCACATGATAATAAAACGGAGTCCTGAATGAGTATCGAAACGGTTCGTGCCTGGTTCGGCACGCATGCCCCGGATGTTACGATTATTGAGACCACACAGCCGACTGCCACTGTCACTCAGGCAGCAGAAGTTCATGGTGTCCGCCCCGGTCAGATCTGCAAAACACTCTCTTTTAAGCTGACGGATGACAGCGCGATTCTGATTGTGATGGCAGGGGACGCCCGGCTGGATAATAAAAAATTCAAAACACAGTTCGGCTGCAAGGCCAAAATGCTGAATGCAGAGGAAGTGGTGCATTTCACCGGCCATCCGGTCGGGGGAGTCTGTCCGTTCGGGCTGCCGGTACCGCTGACCGTTTATGCGGATCATTCACTCCGTGAGTATGACACGGTATTACCTGCGGCGGGGTCGGCTAATTCCGCTGTCCGGCTGACACCTGCGCGGCTGGCGGAACTGACAAACGCACAGTGGCTGGATGTAACCACTCAGCCGGTATAAACAGACAGCACCGCATCAGCGGTGCTGTCACACACTCAGTGTTCCGGTGGCCGGGTCTCCGGCTCCGTATTTACACCGGCGTCGGTACTGCGGGGGATAACGTTATCATCATCCGGCAGGTGCTGGCGGGTAAAGAACAGCAGACTGTCTTCTATAAAGTAGTAAGGGGAGACGCCGAAGACCTGGGAGATCCTCAGAATAATTTCCAGTGAAATTTTTGTGCTGCCGATTTCGTAACGGGAGATTTGCTGTTGTGATACACCAATCAGATTGCCCAGTTCTGTTGATGTGACTCCGGTGATCCTGCGCATTTTGCGGATTTGCCCGCCGATAAGCTTGTACATCTCATTAATGCTGGTGTTCAGGTTATTATCTGTTTTATTACTCATTATCATCTGTCAGTCTGGTTAAACAATAATATATTAATGTTTGTCAAATTAAACTTATTCTTCATCACAACCCATTTCATCAAAAAAATAACTAACACTAATATTCAGGACGTCTGCAAGCATTAACAGTTTATCCAGAGGAATTAAGCTTGCTCCCGTTTCATAACGGGATAACTGCTGTTGTGAGATATTAATTTTTATTGAAAGCTCTTTACCTGTCAGACAGTTTTTCAGTCGCTGACATTTTATTTTGCCGCCAATAAACATTGCCAACTCATATTTATCATATATTGTCATAAATTATGAAGATAAACGGTTGTCATTAATAATGTTAAAATTTAACTTGACGTATTTATTTCCTCAAATAGTTTCTTTAAAAAGTATAATCGATACCCTTTTAATATGTAATAGATACAAAAAAGCAACAAATAAGAAACAATAAAGACGAGAATACTACGTATTAACACTATAACCTCAGCGATTTCATGTTGTTACAAAGAATACCCGGTTTTTAACATCTTACATGAATGATGAGTAAGCGGAATATTCTGATATTTAGTCGGGATTATACCTAATATAAAGATATTGATGCTGATTTTGAGTTCAAAATGGGTGATTTAACTACCTTTTCATGCTTTAGCGGAATGACAGACAACCCGGAAGTGTGATTGTTGTCTTACAATATGGCTGAAGATAGTTTGTTAAATTTTCTGAGGGCATTATGAGAAAATACAAAGGTTAAAATATCTGAATATTTCCATAAAATACATA
>NZ_WSPG01000041.1:0-21722 GCF_022819185.1 Morganella sp. HSTU-ASny43 | reverse complement strand
CCATGAATAGGTGGTATCGGTGGTATCGGTGGTATCGGTGGTATCGGTGGTATCGGTGGTATCGGTGGTATTCATGGGGAATCTCCTGTCTTTGTAAGTTTAAAAGTCAGAAGTGCTATCGATGACGCAGCGGATATCACTTCTATAAGATTCCCCTTGTCTGTAAAAAAAGATTTACCGGCGTGTTTTACGCCGTTTGTTTCTGATGGTTCCCCGCCAGAATGTCCGGTCGATCCCCGGTACCTGCAGTTTCACCCACTGATCTGTTTTGCAGATATAGTTTACAGCGGTCATCAGGCCTTCCCGCCGGAGGCTCTCACTGCGGTGCAACATCCCAATACCGCAGATACGGTAATCTGATTTATAGCGGTTGCAGTTAAAGTAGATCCCCTGTCCGTCAGTGATGGTTTCCTGCCAAAACTCACCGATAAGCCGGGCTATCGTGACATCCTGCCTGACATGCTGGCCGTTGAAGAAAAACAGGCAGTGGTAGTGAAAGCCTTTCTCACGACCGTATTCCAGCTTCAGGATATAACCGACGCAGTGTTTAAACAGGGGTAACCGCTGTATTGCTTTGTACAGGGCAATCCGGTGACGGGTTAAATCCCCGGCTGTAACTTTGTGGCTGACCCGCTTTCCGTAAGACAGGTCTGTCCGTACCACCAGCAGCTTTGCATGGCGCTCAAACAGGTTTTTAATATAGCGGCAACAGAACCGGTAATTCTTGCGGGCACTGTTCTTAAATGTACTGACAGCGTTTTTATACTCTCTGCCGTCTACTGACTGAATAAACTCACGATAGGCCTCATTTAACTGTTTAACTTCCTCCTCTGAGTCAGAATAGTATTCCGACAACATCGGAACAGGACGGATATGATATTTCTCAGCAAGAGAAACAATCAGCGGAATAACCGGATGTAATTTACGCCGGTTACCGGTGACACGGGAAAGAGAAAGAATGTTTTGTATTAATTCATAAAACAACTGACCGGTTTTAGTGGCCTTTATTTGTAATTTTTCACCAAAATAGTACGCGCTGAAAGGTAAAGGCTGACTCTTTCTTTTAATTAATGCAGTGGTGTGTAACGCTATCAGCTGGAATAACTCACGGTCTGTTGTGTCATCGGTAATCTCCGTACCGTTATTATAGGTTTGTGAAAGTGCCAGTATTTCACAGGTTATATCGTCTTTCATGATTAATCCTCTCTGATTAATGATGGTGTTTCTGTTCATATGACAGAGAGAAGCTTTTATTTTTTTACTGCCCCCTATATCTACAACAGGCGAGTTTTAAATGTGATTAACCGCATTTATTCTGAGTGATACCTCAGATGTGGACAGTAAGTGAACTCACCACTGAGATTAATTAACAAAAGTTATTGTTTATGAAGATGAATCAGTAATTCATGATAATGTCACTATCATCTGTATCAGTAACAGGAGTGTCATTCAATATGTTTGGTTATTTATTCGATAAAGAGATGATGTTATCAATAATGAAAGGGTTATCGTAAGAACAGAGGTGAATATTAACCTGATATAGAGAGTACCGGGTAAGATTAATATAATAATAAATAATCCTTTTTTGATTGTTACCTGAGTTTATTAAAACAGTATGCACAGACAGCATTTGCAGCAAGCTTCACGATGAACAAGATATCTGAAAGTTAGTCTCCTCACAGAAGTAGCCACGGGAAAAAAAGATAAGTAACCGTGAGCATCATTTTTCCTGTAAAAAGTACTGTCTTAGCCAGTATTTTCAGGATAACTATTTAAATTACAGTATAAAAACACTTCATTTTATACTCATTAAAAAGATCATAAAACTATTCTTAATCTACATTATTACGACAATATCACTTTTTTAGAGACTAAAACAAATTACAATAACGACATATCAACTACACAGTGTGGACAAATAATGAACGATAAAAACTATGAGATTGATGAGTTGCTGAAAGTGAAAAACCTGAGGAAAACGGGTGTTTTTGTATTTTTCATGTCAACAGAACCCGGGTTTGAATGGGTTGAAAATAAATATTTCGCAGGTGACAGAAATGACAAATCACGGTTAAGAGATTTAATCCATGAAGTTATTGGTATGACGAATAGTAATTACCTTAACAATCAAGTTTTAAATGATGTAAACAATAACCTTATCAGTATTGATAAGTTTGAATGGATTAAAGAAGACAGTGTTGCCTCTGCATATTGCTGGGTAATGTTAAATAATATAAAACTCTTAACACCCATGAGCGATAAATATACTCATGTAATTCAACAGTCAAACGTGGTAAAACCCACTGTTAATAGTTGGTCAGACAATAAAGAATTCAGGAATTTACCTGTATCACAGCAAATAGAATTCATTAAAAGTAAATTTGGCATAAAAGAGAATCATGTCAGCACTGAAGAGATGTATCGCGACTTCCAGACTGTCTTTGATCATATGAACCTGAGGTTTGGTGAAAAAGAAAATATTATAAATATGCTTAAGGATAAATGGATAAAATCCTTCACAGCAATAAAAAATATAAAGTGGCTGAGTAAGGATGATGATGATGCCTGTAACTGGGCATGGGGTTATATTTGTAATTACTCTGTCGATAATATAAAGATACCTGTCTGGCCTCTCCGGTTCTTTAATCCCGTAAGTTCCGGGGATAAATATATTTGTTTTTATGCTGCCCTGCGGGCATGGAATGATAACCCCGGGGGAAAAAAGTATTTTTTATACTCTCTTAAAAAGGCATGGCAGCAGCGTACTCTCCGGAAAAAACAAAAAAATAAAAAAACACTGAGCTGCAGTCTGGATGATGAAGTAAAAAAACATCTGGAAGAATTGGCTGAAACCTATGAAATGACGATCACCGATTTGGTGACCCGGTTAATTGAGAATGAGTACAGAACACCGAAAAAATAATTTTACGGAATCAGTGATTTTTCAGATACACATTAACCAACTGATATGACAAGGGAAACAGTGGCTCGGATAACTGACCGGCGACACACCCTGTCGTTTCCCCGTTTTTTACCCCCCGAAAACAGCGATTTTCCGCGTCATATCCTGTCAGACCCCCTTGTTATGCTGTGGTTGTCTTAAATCACCTGTAAGGAATTTCTGTTATGGCAACCTACCGTATCGACCCCGACCTCGCATTTATCGGTCAGTGCAGCAATGAGAACCTCGGTCTGCTGGTCTCCGTTCTGACACACGACAGCAAAGACGGCAAAAAACGTCTGGCGGAATCTCTGACCACCTCACCGGAATATCAGCTCTTTTACCCTGACCATCAGAAGTACTGGCCTGCCATCTGTGCCGAGCTGCAGGCCTTCGGGGCCAACAGTCTGGTCACGCTGCTGCGCGGCAACAAGGGCGTGCTCTACCGTGAAATCCTGCACGATGTCTGCGACAAGCTGAAAGTGAACTACAACAAAGAAAGTCCGGTGGAAACCACCGAACTGAACCTGCTGATGAAAGTACTGGAGAAAAGCCTGCGGGAGATGTCACAGGAAGAGCTGGTCCGTTTTGCGGACGGACTGAAACTGAATCTGTCCGCGCCGACTCCCCAGCTTATCCTGCTCGCGGTGCAGGCCGCCGTGACCAGCTCCGGTGTCGCTGCCCTGCAGTTTGCCACGATTGCCGCTGTCGGGGTGATTGAAGCCATGGGCGGTATTGCCACCTGGGGTACACTCTTTGCCGCCAACAGGGCGCTGGGGGTACTGGCCGGTCCAGTCGGGATTGCGCTGAGCTCCGCCTGGCTGATAGCTGATATCGCCGGTCCCGCTTACCGGGTCACCGTTCCGGCCTGCATCATTGTGGCGTACCTGCGCCAGAAGGCCCTGGCGGCCTGATTTCCGTATTCCGTTATTCCTGTTTTCTCTGACTGACTCACGGAGGCTGCGCTCATGCATACGTCAGATTCACGCCATGACCGGCTTGCATTCCGGCTGGCCATGATTATCAGCCGCCTGTTCCGCGGCGAAACACTGTATCCGGCACAGCTCGCCCGTGAGTTTAATGTCTCGGCCCGCACACTGCAGCGTGATTTCAGTGAACGCCTGGTCTTTCTGGACACGGAGCCGTATCAGGGCGGATACCGGCTGGCCGCCGGTCAGCGTCCTTACCGGACAGACAGCGATATTCTGTACTTTGCCGATATCACCCATATCACCCCGCTGTTCCCCTCGCTTGACCGCAGGCTGCTGTCTGTTCTGCTCAGTCCGGAAAACGGTGCCCCCTGTCTGGTCTACCATGAGCCACCGCAATCCGCCCCGACGCTCTTCGGCGGCTTTTATGTGGTGACGCAGGCGATTGTCCGCAGGCGGCTGCTCAGCTTCCGCTGTGACGGTCAGGAGCATGAGGGCATGGCTCCCTACAAGCTGATTTATTTTCAGCGGGACTGGTATCTGTGCGGGGAATGGCAGTCTGCCCTGCGGGTGTTCCGGTTCAGTCAGCTGCAGAACATTGCAGTGTCCGGACGCCGCTTCCGGCAGGACACCGTTATCGCACGGACAGTCACCCGTCCCGAATTTATCACCGCATTACCCCATTATCAGTTTATCCGTTCATTACCTTAATAAGGATGTCACCATGAAAAGAAGTCTGACACTGCTTGGTTGTTTACTGCTGTCCGCCCCGGTTTTTGCACTACGCATGCCCGGTGAGGTGCAGCCTGACCGTTACACTTATTACCTGACCCCGGAATACGGGCAGCAGCTGAAAATGCAGAACGACGGCAAAGGCCGGAAACCTGCGTGGCAGCCACTCCCTGCCGGAGAACTGAAAAGTGAGACAAGAGCGGATTTGTCCAAAGGCCATCCGGCTCCGGTGGCCATGACCTGTATCAGCAGTATTTATTATAACACCGGGGCTCAGGCCAACTGGCTGAAGGTGGGCTGTATCGACAATAACGGTATGGAGTACGAAACCAGTAAGAAATGGCCGCCGAAATCCGTCGCGGAGCGGGTCTGTAAAGCCGGAGAGGGAGACTGTGAGTCCTTCCTGCAGATGGATACTGACAGCTGGTCCGGTCCGCAGTAACTGAGGCATGCAAAAAGGAAATACAGATGTCTGTTTTTAAATTAATGGCCACCACGCTCGGTGTGGTAACGGTGGCGTTAGCCACGTACTGCGCCTGGCAGGCTGCGGCTGAGGCGGCAGACAATGAAGATGCCTCCGCAGCGGAAAAGCTGGCGGCGGGGCTTAGTGCCGCGCTGGCCTGCTCAGCCGTGCTGGGCGGTACCCTTGACCGTCTGCTGGGCCGGCTCTTTCCCCGCTGACCTGCACAGAAGACCTGTTTATTACATCTCCTCTGACGGCAGACATTCACAGTCTGCCGTTTTTTTATGCCCATTCACAAATCAGTAACCCACTATTTTACCCATCAATATAAAGGAGTTTCACGATGACATTATCAGCCCTTCCGCTGCAGGAGCCCGCAGCCATCAAAAGCAATCTGGTTCATCCCCGTGGCAGAGACACATTCTGGCGGTTTTATTTCGGCAGCGTGCCGGGCTGGCAGCGCCTGGAAGGCGATATTTTTACCCGGATGAGCGAACTGTGTGATGTTTATTATGGTGCTTTCTGGGAATTCAGTATGCTCACCAATGGTGGTGCATTTATCTGGCCAGACATGATTGAAACATCACTTCCGATGGTTAACCCGCATAACGGTAATAATGCGGAACTGAGTCCGGAAGCCGCAGGCATTGCCGTGTGTTTAATGACGTTCAGTATCTGGTCATTCCGGACTGAAAGCGAAGTATTAGTTGAGTATTTTTATCAGTTACGGGACTACGCCCTGCAGCATGACGAGTGTGCCGCTATTTTTCATCTGATTGATTAACCGGGAGCTACGCCATGAACAATACAGCAGTACCCGCGTCACCGGCGGCCGTCTGGCAGACACTGCTGACTTACCTGCTGCAACAGCACTACGGCCTCACTCTGAACGACACGGAATTTAGTGATGAGAGCGTGATTGAGGCCTGCCTTTGTCGCGGGGTGTCATTGTGTGAGGCACTGAATGCCTTTGCGGAGAAATACGCCCTGGTCCGCACTGACCGGCGCAACAACGGTATCACTGCGACCGATATTCTGCGGGCACGGAAAGCAACTGGTCTGACAGTACACCGCAGAACTCACACCACCAGCCGATACACCTCTGTATAAAAAGCCCGCCTCCGTACCCCATTTTATCGCGTCCTTTACACCTTCGGCTCCGGCTTTTACCTGTCCACCCTTTTATCCGTTTAATTTTACAGGAGTATTACTATGACCCGTTTAGCTTCCCGCTTCGGCAGGGCGAATATCATTCGTCGTGACCGCCCGTTAACCACCGAAGAATTATACTGCACTGTACCCAGTGTCTTTTCAGCAGAAAAACATGAATCCCGCAGTGACCGTTATACCTATATTCCCACCATTACCCTGCTTGAGAGCCTGCAGAAAGAAGGCTTTTATCCGTTCTTTGCCTGTCAGACCCGTGTCCGCGATGACAGCCGCCGGGAGCACACCAAACATATGCTGCGTCTTCGCCGCCATAACCAGATTACCGGTGTCCAGGTACCGGAAATTATCCTGTTAAACAGCCACGACGGCACCAGCAGTTATCAGATGCTGCCGGGGTTATTCCGTGCGGTTTGTCATAACGGGCTGGTCTGCGGTGATACCTTTGGTGAGGTCAGAGTGCCTCATAAAGGTAATGTCGTCAATAAAGTGATTGAAGGGGCTTATGAAGTGCTGGAAACGTTTGATGCGGTGGCTGAAAAACGCGAACAGATGCAGTCGCTGTTGTTACCACCACCGGCACAGCAGGCGCTGGCGCATGCCGCTATCACGTACCGGTTCGGTGATGACTACCAGCCGGTCACGGAAGAACAGGTGCTGCAACCCCGCCGGTGGGAAGATAAGAAGGATGACCTGTGGACGGTGTACCAACGTTTACAGGAAAACTTAATTAAAGGCGGACTGTCCGGACGTACAGCCAAAGGGAAACGGTCACACACCCGGGCAGTGACCGGTATTGATGGTGATATCCGTCTGAATAAAGCGCTGTGGGTGATGACAGAGAAAATGTATGAACACTTCACTGATCGTCAGCAAATCTGAGTTGATACTCGGGTATGAGATTTAATATAAAGATTACAGTATAATTAATGGCTGTTGGTATTTATCACAGCCATATTTTTTTGATCATTTTTTATCAAAAATCAATCTGGGGGCATTAGTGGGGGCACCACTATTTATATCAAATAATAAATTCATTAAATATCAAAACATTAACCACTAAATGAGACTCCTGTGATCTCCGCCAATTATATTCATCCGCACATCGCTAAAACCCACCTCTGTAATATCATCAGCACACAACTAACCGGTGTGAGTATTTTAACATTTATTTTTCCGGGTATATTGGTAGCATCTGTGTTCATTCCGCTGAGATAACAACCCGTAAAACGGAGATCGTGCAATGAGTGATAATCTTCCTGAGGCACCACAGGGCGAATTTATTCTGTTCCGCAGTGAAGATGGTCAGACCCGCGTTGAATGCCGTTTTGAATCTGATACGCTGTGGTTATCTCAATCCTCGATTTGTGAGCTTTACGGAAAAGCTAAAGCTACGATTAGTGAGCATATCAGCAACATTTTTACTGAAGGCGAGTTAGCCGAAAATTCAGTTATTCGGTTTTACCGAACAACTGCGGATGATGGTAAACAGTACAATGTAAAATACTTCAATCTCTCAGTGATCCTCGCTGTCGGTTACCGCGTCCGCTCCGTTCGCGGCACACAGTTTCGCCAGTGGGCAACGCAAACACTGGAACAGTATCTGATCAAAGGGTTTGTGATGGATGATGAGCGGCTGAAGAATCCACCTGTTGGTCAGTCTGTGGTGCCTGATTACTTTGATGAGATGCTCGAACGTATCCGTGATATCCGCGCCAGTGAGCGGCGGGTGTATTTACGGATAAAAGAGATTTTCACGCTGGCGGCAGACTACGAACCTTCAAATAAAGAAACCACACGCTTTTTTCAGATCATCCAAAACAAACTGCATTTTGCCTGTACCGGCATGACCGCCGCTGAGCTTATCGCCAGTCGTGCAGATGCCAATCAACCGGATATGGGATTAACAAATTATAAATCTGGTGAAATCCGTAAAACTGATGTGACGATTGCGAAAAACTATCTGCGGGAACATGAGCTCAAAGAATTAAACCGTATCGTCAATATGTGGCTCGATTTTGCCGAAGACCAGGCGCTGCGCCGTAAGCAGGTTTTCTTACAGGATTGGGATACTAAACTGGATCAGTTTTTAAGTTTCAATGACCGCAACGTATTGCAGGGCGCTGGTGGGATCAGTAAGAAAGCAGCTGATGAAAAAGCCAAAGACGTATTTGATATATTTGACCGGAAACGCCGCCGGTTAAAAGAGTCAGAAGGGGCGAGAGCGAATATCGCGGCACTGAGAGATTTGCTGAAAAAAGGGAAGTAGAAAAATCACAGAGCCATTATTTTTAATGTCAGCTGAATTATTAACGCCCGGTTTATGCCGGAACCGGACGTTGTAAACAAAGAGAGTAATTACTATTCAGAAATCAGTCTTAGAAAAACCGGTCATGTCATCCAGTCCCATTTCGCGGCCTAACGCCGTCATCGGATGGACAATGATCAGGCCCCGCACCGATTTCTTCAGCTTGCCGATATCAGCCTGTTCTTTCTTAGTGATAGAGCGCTTGAACGGCATATCCACCAGCTTTTGTGCTTCTTTGCTGAGTTTCTTGCTGCGTTGTTCCTTCAGGCGGGCAATGTCAGTTTCCAGCGCGGCTTTTTCTTTCTCAAGTTCTGCGTACTTTTCCGTTTCGTTCTTTTGCAGCATACCGGCCATCTGGTGACGGGTAAGGTCTAAACGGTCGCTGAGAAGCTTGATTTGTGCTTTTTCGTTTTCTTTCATTTTAATTAACCGTGAATAAATTTCCTGCCGGGAAGTATACACCATTCTGCATAAGAGGACGAAAAGGGAAGATGTCACAATTTTAAACATTAAAACCCAATTGTGCCCATGCGTCTTTCCATTCAGAAATTCGTTTTACCGAAATAGCATGATGAGTCGAGTTATCATTAATAGCCCGCCTTCCGTTATGTTTATCTAAATAATCTGAATGAGCCTCATAAATATCATTCTGTATCCATGACAATGGTATTATATAAAAAGTGGCAGGCTCTTTTCTGATATCGATAAATATCCAGAATTCATCGTCTTTTTTATCAGGTACACACTTATTTGCATAGTTGATTGATGTTTGCCACGTCCCTGACATTTTAGCTCTGGTTGTTACTTTATATTTTTTGCCAGTTGGAGAGTCAAATTTGATAAACGTTCTGCGGCCTTCTTTGCAGACGGAAACATTTATAGCACCAAGGCTCATTAGTTTTTGCAAGACCTTTAACTGTCCTGATTCTGCTGTAGTCATCTTTCCTCCTGAATGGAAAGTTGTTATGTCCGCCCGGAATCTTACTCCTTCACATTCCAGTTTTTAAAATAGCGTTTTAATTTTTCGACAGTATGGCGCCATTTCGGTGCCGTGGGTTTACAAACGGTATTTTGGTTACCGAAGAATCCGACTTCATTTACCGCCTCTTGTTCACTGCGGGTTTCCAGCCATTTGACAGGGACAAAATACTCAGATTTATCAGGATCATCTGCATTCCGCTGATAAAGTTCCCTGTACCTGAGTACATCCATCGCCAGCTTTTCACCCTCTTCCGTAGTGATAGTAAAGCTACCGGCAGGCTCAACGGCGCTCTGCACAATACCAACGCCGACATAACCCGTCGCCGGGATTTTTACCCACACCCGGTCCCCCGGCTGAAGTTGTTTCAGCGTCTGGCTGTACCAGCTTCCGCCGCCCGCACTGATAAATCCGTAACGACGAGCCTCTTCCCAGACACGGCTTTGCGGGTCGCCAAACGAGACATAAAACTCACCATTCCAGGGCTCTTTTGTATTCGCACTTGTGGCGGTGGCCTGTGCCGCATTAGTTTGCGTTTCACTCGGGTCGATAAGCCAGGCGCTGCTTAAGAATTGCTCCTCACCATGCTGAAAAACCTTAAAGAACAGGACGTTAATTGAGATACCATTTTTACTCAGATAATCCACAATACGCTCGGTGGACGGGTCCAGCTCTGCCGCCACAATAATGATTTGATGTGACTGATTAAGCGATTCTTCCTCCAGCTCAGCATTGAAACGCAGTCTGAATGCATCACCCAGATTGCCGCCACCAGAGAATTTTTCATAAATCTGCGACAGACGGTCAGCAGTAAGATCATCCACCCAGGAGGCGTAGTCCAGTGCCTGTGCGACCACTTCACGCGGCGTACGATCACGTTTAAGTTCAATCAGGACCAGTGATGCGTCCGGCGCAATCGCCAGCAGATCAATACGGCCCTTATCGAGGGTATTTTCCTGATGGCCGATAATCATCCACTGGTCGGAGAGAATGGTCGGGTCATTTAAAATCATCTTCTCCAGCAACTGCTCACTGGCGAGTTTGCTGATGGTTAGCGGCTGGGGATTTTCCCCTATCCGCCAGATTGCATGATGAACCGGCATCGTCTGTTCCTTAGTTTAATGCTGCGTCAGTGAGTGCGTCCGCCAGATGGAGCTGGGTTTGTTGGGCGGATTGCAGTCGGGATTTGAGAGTGTCGCAAACCTTAATTAGTTCTTCTACCTTGCAGGTTATTTTTATTTGTTCACTTAGCGGTGGTATAGGAACTAATGTATTTGATACTTTTGCCAAATTTAAATTTGGCTGTGCTCCACCTGCTGCTAACTCTCTTAAATCCTTATAGGATTTTTCGAAAAATAATTTTATATAACAACGATGGTATTCATTTGTATTAAAAAGCTGAATTGCTGCACAAGCCTGGTTTGTTCCTGCAGAAATACATAACTCAGTTATCTGACCGCGAGTTTTTCCTTGGCCATACATCGCAATAATAAGTGTACCAGGAGAGTAAATAGATACATTTGTTTCTTTTACAGCTTTCCCTGAAATTTTTTCAGCTGTATTAAATATAAATGGTAAAGAAGTTTCACCACTTGTAACCCAGTTAAACTCAGGGGTCTCCCAATAATCAGGATTATCCCTGGATGGGGTTGCCCCTGTACCAACCTGAGCTATTTCAATTATACGACACCACTCCCACCCCTGCGGTAATTCAAATGGTTTTTCCTCATCACTCACTGGCGGCAACGGTTTTTGTTTTTTAATTTTCCCTTGTTTTACCAACTCCGCTTTCTCTTGCTCAATACGTTTAAGCAGCTCAGAAGCAGGTTCGTCATCAGGATCCTGCGGCACAAGTTTACCCATTACCGCTAATTGCAGGATGGTTTGCTTAAGCGCATCGATACTGGCTTCGGTGGTAAACAGCGTGTCGAAATGCTGACTGATTCGCACCCAGTTGTCAGAAAGCTCTTTGGTATTTTGGCTGTCGGTCAGCGTTGCCAGCAGGGTTTCCACCAGTTGCTGATGAGCATCCAGACTGGATAAAGATTGCTGTTCCAGTTGGTCGCAAAGGAGCATAAGTTCATCTATTTTTGAAACCAAACCAATTTGATCTTGTTCACTAGCAAAAGGAATTAAAACCTCATTTGCTCTACTTATTGTCAATGTGTGAACGGTTGTTCCCATGCTATATTTGTGGATCTCATCTTTCCAATACTTGGAAGTGAATATTTTATTTAAATATTCTGAATAAATTGCATGAGTATTTTTAAAAATAAGAACACTTGCATCTTTAAAGTAAAATTTATCATAAGGTTTAACAATGTAAGGTACACCTATCGTCCCCACACCAGTGAGCATAATGTCATTAGTTTCAGGTGATAACCCGTTCAGACATAAACTTTCAAACAATTCAGGGGAAATAAATAAATCATTATTTACTTCGCCATATTTTGCTAAAGTTACAATTTCACGAGCCCGATAAAAAGGAATACCGTCAGGTTTCCAATCCTGTTGATGCACCCGGCTGCTCGAGCCAATTAAACCCAAATCCCCCAAACGTACCCACTCCCACCCCACCGGCAGCTCAAACGGCTTCTCATCTTCGCTAATCTCAGGAAGTAGTTTTTGCTTTTTAATTTTCCCCTGCTTTACCAGCTCCGCTTTCTCAGCCGCAATACGTTTTAACAGCTCCGACGCCGGTTCATCATTCGGGTCCTGCGGCACCAGTTTTCCGCGTACCGCCAGTTCCAGAATCAGCTCACGCAGTTTCTTAATACCATAGAGATCGATTTTGCCATTGCTGCCACGCCCGGCAGTGGAGCGGGTTTGCAGGGCAGAAGACCAGATATCGATATGGTCAGAGATCAGCTTCTCAACAGTCATCAGTTAGCATCCTTATTGCCTGTCAGTGCAGCGCCAAGAATATCGCGCAACTGGTTACGCAGTTTGCTGATTTCCGCCTGCTGTTTCTGGTACTGCGCCAGCAATTCGTCCGGGTCGTGGCTGATGATTTCGCCCTGATAGGGATTTTTAATATCGAGGTTGAAGTTGCGGGCGATAATGTCGTTGATGCTGACTTTCCACGCCTGATGGTTTTCTTTACGGGCAGCAAAACCGTCGGCTTCATTTCCCCACCAGTCGATCTCAGCCTGAAACTCTTCAAACTTCATCGGTTTGGTTTTACTGTAGTTCTTCACGCCGTCCGGGTACGGGTGCTCATAGAACCACACCTCTTTGGTTGGCTGACCTTTGGTGAAAAACAGAATATTCGTTTTGATACCGGTGTACGGGTTAAACACGCCGTTCGGCAACCGCACGATGGTGTGCAGATTGCACTCCTCAGTGAGCAGTTTTTTAATCTTGGTTTTCACGCCTTCGCCAAACAGCGAGCCATCCGGTAATACCACTGCTGCGCGGCCTTTGTCTGCCAGCACTTCGATAATCAGTTGCAGAAACAGATCAGCGGTTTCACGGGTCTGCATCTCTGCCGGGAAGTTTTTCTCGATACCGTCTTCTTCGGTACCGCCAAACGGCGGGTTGGTAACAATCACATCAATCTGCTCATCCCAGGAAGAAAGCGGCTTATTGAGTGTGTTGTCATGGCGGATTTGTACCGGTACTTCAATGCCGTGCAGCAGCATGTTGGTGGTACACAGCAAATGCGGAAGCTGCTTTTTCTCTACGCCGCAGATCTGTTTTTGCAGTATTTTGTGGTCTTCGGTGGTATTGACGTAATGCTCTTTCACATGGTCAAACGCACAGGCGAGGAAACCGCCGGTACCGCACGCCGGGTCCATAATTGACTCACCCAGCTTCGGATCAATACGATTGACCATAAAGCGCGTCACGGCGCGTGGAGTATAGAATTCACCTGCATTTCCTGCACTTTGCAGGTCACGCAGGATCTGTTCGTAAATATCGCCAAACAGATGCCGTTCCCGGCTGCTGCCGAAATCAATTTCATTGAGCTTGTTAATCACCTGGCGCAGCAGTGTGCCATTTTTCATATAGTTATAGGCATCGCTGAACGCCTGTCTGACAACAAAGCCACGCGGATTTTTATCGATCGGCGCGATGAGGTTTTTAAGCCCCGGAAAAAGATCGTCGTTCACAAACTCCAGTAACTCATCACCGGTAATACCCTCACTGTCTGCTGCCCAGCTGCGCCATAAATAGCGCTTCGGGATCGGGAACTGATAATCATCCAGCTCCAGTTCCAGCTCTTCTTCCTGGGTATCGAAAATTTTCAGGAACAACAGCCATGACAGTTGCCCCAAACGCTGGGCATCACCGTCAACACCGGCATCTTTACGCATAATGTCCTGAAGGGATTTAATTACTGAACTAATCGACATGTTTTCTTTCCATACTAAAAAAGACAGCCACCGGCCACAGGCGCGGCGGTGGCAATATATTTATTCGCTGTCAGGCTAATCGTGGCGGTAACCGGTAGATTTCGTTTTCCAGTTCGTTGACGGCCTGCTCATACGCTGCTTTGTTACCAAAGCCGGCTCTGATGATCTCTCCCGGACGGCCCAGCGCATCAAACGGTTTCAGTTTGAGCACCAGAACGTCCTCAATTTCCTGCACACCTTCATCAGCATATTTGTCCAGCAGAGTATTAAGTACCTGCTGAGCCGGTTCGGCATACTTCGTAAAATAGTTACGTTTACGCACATTTGCTGCACGCTCCTGACGCGTTAACGGCGGCTGACCGTACACCACATGGCAGAGCAAATCAAACGGGTCGAGATCTTTACCCACCTCTTCGGCCAGTACATCCCATAAAATCCCCAGTTGCTCCAGTTCTTCAATGATGACCTGTTTGCGCGGAGCATTCTTCCATTTACGCATAAAGCCATCCAGTGAAGCGTACTCACTGTCTTTCAGCATTGTTTTGCGGGTGTAATCGCGGAAGGATTCAGTCACCAGTTTACCGCCAGAATCATAATACTGAACACGTTTAGCCAGCACTTTTACATGCACGCCATTCACATAGAACTTACGGACTTTGTCGTCATCATCGTCACTATGGAATTCACCACAGCCTTCAGACCTGTCGCGGTTAACCTGATAGTCAGCGGTATCTTCCCGCGCTTCACCGGCGGTATTATCATCATTTTCCGCATCAAGTTGCTCGTTAAAATCCGAATCCTGATCGGAAATGTCACCGGGTCTGACCACCAGCACTTTTTCCGGCACGCCGTCAAAGCGCTCATCCGCAAACAGTTCGGTTGCTTTTTTAAAGTCGAGAATGGTGAACCACAACTTACCGTACTTTTCGTTGATACGCGTACCGCGCCCGATGATTTGCTTAAATTTGGTCATGGACTGAATATTTTGATCCAGCACGACCAGCTTGCAGGTCTGCGCATCGACGCCCGTACTCATCAATTCTGAGGTGGTTGCTATCACCGGATAAGGCTTTTTCGGATTAATAAAGTTATCCAGCTGTGCTTTGCCGATATCATCGTCACCGGTAATTTTCATCACGTATTTTTCGTTCTTCAATACCTGCTCAGGATTAAGCACCACCAGCGCATGACGCATCCGCTCTGCATGATCAATATCGTTACAGAAAACAATGGTTTTATCCATCGGGTTGGTACGTTTCAGGTAATCGGTGATAGTCTTCGCCACCAGCATAGTACGCTCATCAATAACCAGCGTGCGGTCAAAATCCTTCAGATTGTATATACGGTCTTTAATCTCTTTGCCGTATTTATCCAGTTGACCTTTAACCGGCCGCCAGCCCTGAACATCGACATCGATATCAACACGCACGACTTTGTAAGGGGCGAGGAAACCGTCTTCAATTCCCTCTTTCAGTGAATAGGTGTAAACCGGTTCACCAAAATAATCGATATTGGAGACGTCTTCTGTTTCTTTTGGTGTTGCTGTCAGGCCAATCTGAGTGGCGCTGCCGAAATACTCCAGAATCTCCCGCCAGGCGGAATCTTCGGACGCACTGCCACGGTGACATTCGTCAATCACAATCAGGTCAAAGAAATCCGGAGCAACCTGTTTATAGGCTTTCTGATTCTCTTCCGGTCCGGTAATGGCCTGATACAATGCAAGATGTACTTCATAAGCAGGATCGATAGTACGGCCGGTGACTTTGGTCATCGCAGTGCCGAAAGGTTGAAAATCATTATTTTTAGTCTGATCGACCAGAATGTTGCGGTCTGCAAGAAACAGAATACGTTTCTTGTTTCTGGCTTTCCACAGCCGCCAGATTATCTGGAACGCGGTATAGGTTTTGCCCGTGCCGGTTGCCATAACCAGCAAAATACGATTCTTTCCCGCTGATACGGCATCTATCGTCCGGTTAATTGCCCGCATCTGATAGTAACGGGGCGATTTCCCGCTGCCGTCATCGTAATAATCCTGACTGATAACGGGCAACTGTTGCTGAGTAAACCCTTTCCAGTCGCAATATTTTTGCCAGAGTAGCTCTGGTGCCGGGAAAGCATCAAGCGTAATTTCTGATTCGAGCTGCTGCGGATTGGTTTTATCATGGAAGATAAACCCATCACCGTTAGAAGCAAACACAAAGGGTACATCAAGCAGTCCGGCATAATCCAGTCCCTGCTGCATCCCTTTACTGATGGCGTGCTTATTGGCTTTGGCTTCGATAACCGCCAATGGCAGGTTAGGCTTGTGATACAGTACGATATCGGCAGATTTCACTTTGATACGTGATGCCAGCTTTCCGCGGACCACTATCTTACCATCACGCAGTTTCACTTCCTGACGAATCTGAGTCAAATCATCCCAGCCGGCATCCTTAACTGCGGGAAGGATAAATTTGCTGATAATATCCGTTTCACTCATATTCGTTTTGTTTACACCAGCCATAGCAGAGCGCTCCATGAAAGTGGGTTAGCTCTGATTCTACACAAATTAGTGCATCAGGTAAGGACTAAAGCAACATTTCGGGTATTCACTTCCCCTGAAATGGAACAACTATAATCAGGCTTTCTGTCCTGAAAACAGCAGAGGTCATAATGAAGAAAGTACGTTTTTCCGGATAAGGGAGAGCGGACATCGCATTTCTCCATTCCGCAGAAATAACGTAATGTTATAGAAAATAAACGCCTGATTCTTACCCGAATGGCTAATTTCCCGTCATCAAATAACATCAAACGATTACCTTTTAATATTTTCACATCTTTAGCCTGTCAGATAGTAATTTGAGGAAGAAAAAAACGAATAAGCAGGTAGCTTTACAGAACAGATATATTTTTATTCCATTTTAACTGATGGGGTATTTTTATTTTCAGATAAAAAATCCCCCTGCTGATATCCCGGCTCCCTGATACATCAGCAGCCCTGCAATAATAAATATCCCCCCTGCGATCAACCGGAGAATATCGCCATAATGCCGGTTTATTTTTTGCCCCGGATTACGGGACAGGCGCAGTGCCAGAAAGCGCATGCTGTGTACGAACCAGGCTATCATACACAGTGTGATACCGGTTCCCAGCGCCATTGCAAATACCGCGATAATTCCCCAGTGAAAAACACCGATAACTGATGAGAACAGTAAAACCAATAATGCCCCCGAACACGGTCGGCTGCCCATGGCCAGAATCATACCGGCTTGTGTCCGCCAATTGCCGGTGACTGTATTTCCCGGCATAACATGCTGATGACCACAACTGCATGTCTGAACTTGTCCGCTTTGCAGATAAACCGGTTTTAACGCAACAGGGGGTTTATTATCCGATACGCGGATTGTTTTTATTTGCGGCTTATTGACCGGTGGTCTGATAAATAAACGACGTAATGTGCGGATAACAATAATGGCGCCAAAAAGAATAATAAATGCATAGCTGGCTTTCTCCGTTATCTGGCTGACATTATTTAACTGGCGTACTGACAAATTTAATATAAACAGTACAACAGAGACTAAAATAACCGCCACAGTGCCCTGAAGCAGAGAAGCCAGAATACTTAATAACGCGCTGTGGCGTAATTTTGCCGGATGTGTGGCGATGTAAGCAGAAAGGATAACTTTACCGTGGCCGGGACCCAGTGCGTGCAATAAGCCGTATAAAAAACTGAAAAGCGTCAGAAGCCCGCCCGCTTTCAGCGGATCAGACACTACTTTCTGAATCAGCACCGCCATTTCAACATTCAGTTCTTTTTGTAATTTTGCACTGACATGCAGCAATGACGGCCACTGGCTATACAGCAACCCACCCGCAGACAAAACAATAAGTACAACAGTGAGCTGAAGAATAATCCGTGAATATGATGTCATCCGTTATCTCACTCCGGGCAATGTAAGGTGATCTGCTGTGCAAACTGGCGACCGAGCGTCAGGTCATCATCCGGGGTATCGCCGGTATCCAGCGACAGCGCGTAATCTTTCAGGGTATCCGAAGGATCTGCCTCGGTAAAAACTAACCGGCACTGTGATGCATCCGGCGGAGAAAGGTGAACCGCGCGTTTGCCGTTGTAGGTCATACTGACAAAAAAAGTCGGTTCATACGTTTTCAGCTCAATGGTACTGCCGGCTAACGGTATCGGATGCAATAGTGAGACACGGAATGACATAACAATCTGTAATCCCTCACGCGTCATCCGGTAGGTGTCCGGAAAGAGTTTAAGAGGCTGTTTTTTATTCTGATAATTCAGTTCGGAAAAATAAGACTGTGCAATTATATTGGCCATCACAGATACTGCCTGCTTCTTCCACTGCGGGCTGTCTTCTTTGCTGTTCATCAAATCATACAGAATATCTGCGGAAGTCATCGGATCCATTTTCCAGACATATTCAATCCCCCTCAGCGTATGGTTTTCCGTCACAAGGGTCGTTTCCATATCAATAAAACTGTGCGGGTGTGCAAACACCTGCGGACTGAATGTCAGCAAAAACAGGAAAGAGAGCAGTAACGTATTCATTCTTCTGATTAAATTCACAGATTATCTCACCTGGCAAAAGATGTTATAACATAACATAGTGTTACGGATGAAAATACTGTTTTCTGAAACACCGCAGCAGACAGAAAAACATCATAAAATGACGAAAGTGCGATCCCTGCCACAGATATCCGTCATTCATTCACCTGTTCAATAAAACATCATAAAGATATAAGTCACACCGCCGATAACTCAAATATACCCTTATTTGTTTCGGGAGTTTTGTATGTCCTGGTATCCGTCCCGCATTTCAACCCGCCTGACTATCGGGGGCATCCTGCTCCTGGCCGTCACTACTGCCATTATCATTGTTGTTATGCTGTGGCGGGGTCAGCCCCGCGTTGTGGAAATTAATACTGCATTAATTGAAGAAACCGGACGCGGCCTGACATCCCGGGTCAGTACAATTTTATCTCAGACAGACGGAAAAACGGTCAGTCTGGCGCGCCTGGCGGAAGTGCTGCCCAATGATGAGGCGCTGTACCGCTATATCCCGCCCAATCTGATTGAAAGCAACAGCCTGATCACCGGTGGCGGGATCTGGCCGGAGCCGGGGGCATTCACCCCGGGAATTGAGAAACGCAGCTTTTTCTGGGCACGGAACCCGGCCGGGGAACTGGTTTTTTCTGATGAGTACAATACAGAGGGTGCCGGTAATTATCACAATGAAAGCTGGTACCGGAATGCCCGTGAGCAATCCACGGAAAGCTGTTTGTGGTCTGATGTTTACCGCGATGCCATTTCCGGTGTGAATATGGTGACCTGCAGTGTGCCGTACAAAACCGACGGAAAATTTGCCGGTGTCGCGACAACGGATATCCGTCTGGATAATATCGCCGCGATTATGCAGCAATACGGCAACAGCACCGGCGGCTATGCTTTTGTGACAGACCGGCAGGGGCAACTGATCTATTTTCCGGGTGATGACAGTAAGCAATTCAAAACCTTTGATGAACTGGCTGCACAATCAGCCTGGCTGGCACCGGTGGCGGTAAGCCTGAAGCAACCCCATTCAGAGCAATCCGCTATCGACAGTATCCGCATTGATAATGACGGGCAGCTGAACACCGCTTCACAGGTGATGCTGTTCCCGATGGCCGATACCAGATGGGTCATCGGCCTTGTCACGCCGGAGAGCCGGATCACCGGGCTGGCAAAAGTGATGATGCAGGATGTGCTGGAAGCCCTGCTGCCGATCATGGCACTGTTGTTGCTGGGTTCCTGGCTGGTTGTCCGCCGACTGATCACCCGCCTCGATGAAACCCGTAAGGCCCTCGATGACATCGCTCACGGGGAAGGCGACCTGACACGGCGGATGGAAGTGCGCGGTGCCGATGAAATCTCCGCTATCTCACAGGCATTTAATCTGTTTGCCGATAAAATATCATCCATGTTGCTCACGGTACGCAGCAGCAGCTCTGTTGTGGCTGGAAATACCGTTAATCTTGCTGATAATAATAACGAATTATCCGCACGGGTCACACAGCAGGCCGCTGCGCTGGAGCAGAGTGCTTCCGCGATGGAAGAACTGAACGTGACGGTACGTCAGAACAGTGAGAATACCCATCAGGCCGATGAACTGGCGGAAACCACTGCACAAACAGCGAGCCGCTGCGGAGATATGATGCGTGATGTGATTTCGACAATGAACAGCGTTAGTACATCATCCGGACGAATGGTTGAAATCGTGTCAGTGATCGACAGTATTGCATTCCAGACCAATATTCTGGCACTGAATGCCGCCGTCGAGGCCGCGCGTGCCGGTGATTCCGGGCGAGGCTTTGCAGTGGTGGCGACTGAAGTCAGATCACTGGCTCAGCGCAGTGCACAGGCAGCACAGGAGATTAAGGCGCTGATTGATGAGTCTGTGCAGAATGTCAAAACCGGCAGTAATCAGGTGCATGAAGCCGGAGAAACGCTGGCAGATCTGGTGATGGATGTGTTGCAGGTAAGACAGCTGATGAGTGATATCCGCGTTGCCGGTGAGGAGCAGAGCAAAGGGCTGGCCGAGGTTACGATGGCTGTCTCAGAGATGGATACCACGGTACAGCAGAATGCCACATTAATTGATGATGCTGCTTCACGGACGCAAATCCTGCGAAGAGAAGCCGAACAGCTTTCGCAGATGGTATCGGCCTTTAAATTACCGGAACCGCGTTAATAATGCAGATACGTTTCCCGGCAGAAAACGCTCTGCCGGGAACACGTGAAATATCAGTCCAGATCTGACGCATTATGACGTTCGCGGATAAACCGGTCTGACGGCTCTCCGCCGCTGCGGTTAACCCGGCGTCCGCGCTGAACAGCCGGACGTGCCGCTATCTGCTTCGCCCAGCGGATCACATGCGGATATTCACTGACAGACAGGAATGTCGCCGCATTATACAGCGTACCCAGCACTAACCCACCGTACCATGGCCATGCAGCCATATCAGCAATAGTGTAATTATCGCCGGCAATAAATTCATGCTGACTGAGCTGACGGTTCAGGACATTCAGCTGGCGTTTGGTTTCCATCGCGTAGCGGTTAATCGGATATTCATATTTTTCCGGTGCATACGCATAGAAATGGCCAAACCCGCCGCCGACAAATGGTGCAGATCCCATCTGCCAGAACAGCCATGACAGTGTTTCAGCCCGTTCAGGCTGAGTTTCCGGCAGGAACAGGGAAAATTTTTCTGCCAGATACGTAAGAATTGCTCCGGATTCAAAGATCCGTACCGGCTTCGTACCACTTCTGTCGACCAATGCCGGAATTTTTGAGTTCGGGTTAATATCAACAAACCCGGAACCAAACTGGTCGCCTTCGCCGATATCAATCAGCCAGGCATCGTATTCCGCATCGCGGATCCCCGCCGCCAGCAGTTCTTCAAGCATGATAGTGACTTTCTGACCGTTAGGTGTTCCCAGCGAGTAAAGCTGTAATGGGTGTTTACCAACAGACAGGGCTTTTTCATGTGTCGCCCCGGCAACAGGACGGTTGGTATTGGCAAATTTTCCGCCGTTTTTCTGTTTCCATTCCCACACCTGAGGCGGGACATAGGTTGGATCAGCCATAACGATGCTCCTTTGTATTTTCTGCCGGATTGAAGTGATCAGTTATCCAATCTACCTTTCGGTGAATAAAATACAAACGGAATTTTCTTTTCGCCCAAACGCAAAAAAGCCACCCAAAGGGTGGCTTCTTTACTTAATAATAACCTGGCGGTTCCCTACTCTCACATGGGGAGACCCCACACTACCATCGGCGCTACGGCGTTTCACTTCTGAGTTCG
>NZ_WSPG01000040.1:0-22242 GCF_022819185.1 Morganella sp. HSTU-ASny43 | reverse complement strand
GATATCAGACAGTTCAAGGTGGTATTTTTTCATAAATATCCGCGTTTTTGAAAAGGCGTTCGCGGCTTCATTCTCATTACCGGCATTTTCGGCAAGAGACATCAGCTTTCTGACTTTTTCAACCGCCTTTTCTCTGTCATCCATTATTTCACATCGCACATTTATCCGGCAGATAAGCCTATCATACGGTGAATTAATCAGAGGGGAAGGATGAATACGGCGTTGCGGGATATTCAGCGGTTCATGCCGCTTTCCGGACATGACTTTTTTGAATTGTGTATAAAACCGCCTGAACAGGGGAAGTTGCGGATAAAAAAACGCCGCCTTCATAAGAAGACGGCGGGAGTGTATTTATTTACGGGCATCCAGTAACTGCTGCGCGTTTTCTTTGGTGACCTGAGTCCACGGAATCGCGTAACGTTTGTCTTTACCGTCATTCCATTTCAACTGGTCAGCATACTGAACCCAGATTTTGGACTGCGGCTCGTATTTGTCACCTTTGACTGCTTTCATCGCCAGGTCGATAGAGCCCTGCATCTGTGCATTCGCGTCCTGGAGGATGGAGACCATTTCGCCTTCCTGAACAGAGCGGATAGCATCAGACACGCCGTCAACGCCGGCAATGGAGAAATCATTGACATTCAGACCGGCAGATTTGATTGCTTCGATCGCACCCAGTGCCATTTCGTCGTTCTGTGCAATAACACCACCGATTTTACCACGGTGTTTCTGTAACCAGTTTTCCATCAGCGGCATCGCTTCCGCGCGTGACCAGTTAGCCGTTTTGCGCTCCAGTACTTTCACTTTACCCGGACCACATTCTGCGATCGCTTTGTCATTACCTTCGCCGCGCTGAATTTCACCGCTGCCGCCTTTCGGCCCTTCGATAATAACCACGTTACCTTCACAGTTCATTTTTTCCAGAACCGCTTTGGCTTCCATATAACCGCCGAGGACGTCATCAGACACCACTTCTGCGGTCATTTTGTCGGTGTTCAGACGGGCGTTGGTGACGATAACCGGGATTTTGGCGTCATTTGCCATAGTGACCACGTCGATATTCGCTTCATAATCCATCGGGTTGATGATGATAGCGTCGGCTTTGGTCTGGATTGCGGTTTCCGCCTGGTTGTTCTGAACCATCGGATCATAACGGCCATCATAAACTGTGATGATCGCTTCACCGTTTTTCACAGCCGGATGCTCTTTTGCGGATTTTTCCATTAACTGGACAAATTCAGCTTTCATGCCGTACATCAGAACGGCAATTTTCACCGGATTGTCCTGTGCCGCAAATGCCTGTCCGCCCATCATCAGGGCTGTCAGTGCAGCGATTTTGGTCAGTTTTTTCATGGTCATTCCTTCATTGTGTAGGGTAGTTTTGCTTTTGTTTTTTGCTGTTTTCGTCTTTTTTACGCTTCATCCTTCAGCCAGTGGCAGGCTGAAAGAATCCGCGCGGTACTGCCATCAGTCACGGCGTTGCTTACGTGACGGATCCAAAAGTACGGCGATAACAATTAATGCGCCTTTGATAATCTGCTGGTAGTACGACTGCACGCCCAGCAGGTCGAGACCGTTATTCATCACACCGATAATTAACACGCCGAACAGGGTGCCGACTAACGTCCCCACACCACCGGCCATACTGGTGCCGCCGATAACCACCGCAGCGATTGCATCCAGCTCGTAGGCGCTGCCTGCACTGGTCTGTGCTGACCCGGTACGGGCAGTCAGAATCAGCCCGGCAATACCGGCTAACGCGCCACACAGGGTATAAACCAGCACTTTAATTTTAATCACGCTGATACCGGAGGTTCTGGCGCTTTTCGGGTTGCCGCCGACGGCATACACATAACGGCCGAAGGTGGTTTTATTGAGTAAAATCCAGGCCAGAATAAAGATAACCGCCAGGATCACCACCGGTACCGGGATATCCAGGATATAGCCGTTACCCAGCCAGCGGAAATCGCTGTTGAGCTGGGAAACCGGGTTACCGTCAGTGGTCAGCAGAGTCAGACCGCGTGCCGCAGACAGCATCCCCATGGTGACGATAAACGGCTGAAGGTTGAATTTCGCCAGAATGGTCCCGTTAAGCAGACCACAAATGATACCGATGCCGAGTGCGATAATCATCGGGATCATCACGGCATTCGCGGTATCACCGATAGCCAGACCGGTGTTGCTGGTGGCAAACCGCGCCGCCACAATCCCGCTCAGTGCCAGCACCGAACCGACAGAGAGGTCAACACCGGCGGTGATAATGACGAAGGTCATCCCGATGGCGAGAATACCGTTGATGGAAATCTGACGCAGGATAATCAGCATGTTGTCCTGACTCAGAAAGTAGTTATTGGTCCATTCGCCGCGGGCGACCTGAACTTCACCGACAACCGCCACAATCAGACACAGCACAAAGAACGCCAGAATAATGCCGTATTTGTGCATGTTTTTCTTGTTACGGGCGATAAATGAGACCCCTGGTGCGGGTGCAGTATTTGTTGTAGTCATGGTCACTTCTCTTTATTCATGCATACGTTGGCGGGTGAGATCACACCGCAAGTTTCATTAAATCAGTCTGGGTGGCAGTGGCGGCGGTCAGCTCTCCGGCGATCCGTCCGTCACGGAAAACAATAATCCTGTCACTCATCCCGATAATCTCCGACAGCTCAGAAGAGACCATCACAATGCCTTTGCCCTGTAAGGCGAACTCAGACATAAACTTATAAATTTCTTTCTTGGCACCGACATCCACGCCGCGTGTCGGCTCATCGAGCAGCATCACATCCGGCTCGATCAGCGCCCAGCGTCCCAGAACCACTTTCTGCTGGTTACCGCCGCTGAGGTTCCCGACCAGCTGATCCGCATCCGGGGTTTTGACATTGAACAGTGTGATCATGTCGTCTGCACGGGCACGCTCTTTGCGGTCATGAATAAAGCCGCCGGTACTGATGGCACCAAACGAGGCGATATTGATGTTTTCGTTGATGGAACGGCCCAGCATCAGTCCGGTATCTTTGCGGTCTTCAGTGACATAGGCGATCCCGGCATTAATGGAATCTTTCGGTGTGTGTTTGTCGAGGAAGCGGTCACCAATTTTTATGGTGCCTTTATCGGCGTGTTCGATGCCGAAAATCAGGTCGAGGAACTCAGAACGGCCGGAACCGACCAGCCCGTAAATCCCCAGGATTTCGCCTTTTTTCAGCGTCAGGCTGATGTCCTGCACCTGGTCATCACGGGACAGCTCCCGGACTTCCATAATGGTTTCATCTGTCGGCTCGTTAAATTTGGCGAACTCATCTTTGATTTCACGGCCGATAATCAGCTCAATCAGCTTCTCTCGGGTGATATCCGCCAGCGGGCCGTCGGTGATAAAGGTACCGTCACGGAAAATGGTGAAGGTATCGGCTATCTGAAAAATCTCGGACAGGCGGTGTGAGACATAAATAATGCCTTTACCTTTTTCCGTCAGGCGGGTGATGACATCGAAAATCTTCTGCGCATCCTCCTCGCCGATGGCGGAGGTCGGCTCATCCATAATGATGATATCCGCATCCGCGTGGGAGAGGGCTTTGGCGATTTCGACCAGTTGCTGTTCCGCCACACTCAGGTTGCGCATTTTTTCTGACGGGGAGATATCAAAATGCAGGTCGGTCAGCAGTTCAGCGGTCTGCCGGTTGAGCTGTTTAAAATCGACAAACCCGAACCGGCGCGGCTCCCGCCCCAGCCAGATATTTTCCGCCACGGTCAGATCAGGAATGGAACTCAGCTCCTGCTGAACAATGGCGATACCGGCGTGCAGGGCTTCGATCGGCTGATGAAACTCACAGCGTTTGCCTTTGACATAGATTTCCCCCGCATCCGGGCGGATAAAGCCCATCAGGATGCTCAGGAACGTGGATTTACCGGCGCCATTCCCGCCGCACAGGGCGTGAATGGAACCTCTTTTCAGTGAAAACTGCGCGTTCTTCAGTGCAACAACCTGACCAAAGGCTTTGCGCACCCCTTCAACCCGCAGTAATTCCTCATTGTCAGCGACAGTGGCTGTCATACGGTGACCTCCGGGTATTCTGATGTCAGTAAAGCAAGGTAGTTCTGATACAGGGACTCATAAACCGCCACATTCGCCGGATCCGGCTGTGTGCGGCTGCTGTCATCCAGTTGCACAAAGCGGTCGCAGAGAGCGGCCAGCTGTGCTTCCGGTGCGCTGTCTGCGCTGAGGGTGTCACACCAGATTGCCTGAACCGCTGCACCCAGCGCTGCCGCTTCCTGGTTGGTGACGCACACCACCGGTGCCGCCATGATATCCGCGACAATCTGACGCCATTTCACGCTGCGGGCACCGCCGCCGGTCAGACGGATCTCACTGGTGGTAATTCCCTGCTGACGGAACAGATCGATACCGAAGCGCAGCCCGTAAGTGGCACTTTCCACCACAGCCAGGCTCAGGTTCTGCGGAGTCAGGTTGCTGCCGTCCATATTGTGAAGGCTGGCGCGGGCTTCGGGTAACTGAGGTACGCGCTCACCATTAAAGAACGGCAGCATAATAAGACCGCCCGCACCGGGTTTACTGCTGTTCAGTGCATCATTAAAGGCCTGAATATCCATGCCTAATAAGGACTGAACCGTAGTGGTGGCGGAGGTGACATTCATGGTGCAAATCAACGGCAGCCAGCCATTGCTGGAGGAGCAGAACCCGGCGATCATCGCGGAATCCGCCACAACCGGTTGTTCCGCAAAGGTAAACAGCGTACCGGAGGTACCGAGGCTCATCGTAGTGATGCCCGGACGGATATTTCCGGTACCGATGGCGGCCATCATGTTATCGCCGCCGCCGGATGCCACGCGGGTTTCCGGGGAAATACCGAGCTTTTCCGCGATCTCCGGACGAACCGTGCCGATGATTTGCTCTGCGCGCACCAGCGGCGGCAGCGCCTGCCATAAACGGCCTTCCGGATCGATAAGATCAGCGGCGGCCTGATCCCACTCACGGCTGCGGATATTGAGCAGCCCGGTCCCGGAGGCGTCTCCGTACTCGGCACAGGCCTGTCCGGTGAGCCAGAAATTCAGGTAATCGTGCGGCAGCAGTACATAACGCAGCTGTTTCCACAGTTCCGGGTGCTGCTGTTTAAAGCGGATAATTTTTGACACGGTATAGCCGGTCTGCGGCAACACACCCAGGCGGTCAAGCGCGGCCTGTTCACCGCCCAGTGCATCAATAAACCACTGATTTTCCGCACTGGTCGAGGTATCACACCACAGTTTGGCAGGCGCAAGTACCGTACCGTCATGACTGACCGGCACAAAACCGTGCTGCTGGCCGGAAACGGCGAGGGCGCGGATATCCCGCCCGTCAATTCCGGCGTTTTTGATCGCCTGAGCAAACGCGGTTTGCAGCGCATCAGTCCACCAGACAGCTTCCTGTTCACGGCTCCCGTCTGATTCGCTGATCATCGGGTGAGAGGCCGAGCCCTCACCCAGAATACGCGCGGTCCGGTTATCGGCAATAATGACCTTGGTGCTTTGTGTTCCGCAGTCAATACCGGCATAGAGCGTCATGGTTTACTCCATTTCCAGCACAATTTTCACATCAGTCGCACGGCCTTCGGCTGCACGCTCATAGGCTTCGACACTGTCTTTGAACTTGTAGGTTGCGGACAGCAGCGGGGCCACATTCAGTTTGCCGGAGCTCAGCAGACGGATGGTGCGCGGATACATATTGGCGTAGCGGAAAATAGTTTTGAAGGTCACTTCTTTCGCCTGTGCCGCCACGATATCCAGCGGTGCCGGGTCGATAGGCATGCCGACGAGAACTGCGGTGCCGCCCGGGGCGATATGATCAGAGATGGACGCAATAACCGGTTTCGCGCCGCTGCACTCAAACAGGACGTTCACGCCTTCGCCGCCGGTCAGCTCACGGACTTTATCCGCCAGTGCCTGCTGGTCTTTGCTGTTAACCGCGTGCAGGCCCTGATATTTCTCAGCCACTTTCAGTTTTTCATCAAACACATCACAGATGATGACATCGGAACAGCCACCGGCCAGTGCGCACAGCGCGGTAATGATACCGATGGTCCCGGCACCGATAACCAGACCGATATCACCCGGTTTGATCCCGGCTTTGGTCGCGGACTGCATACCGATTGCCAGCGGCTCAACCATTGCACCCTGGGCAAAGGAAACGTTATCAGGCAGTTTAAAGGTGAAGGCGGCAGGGTGGATCACGCTTTCACGCAGGCAGCCGTCGATTGGCGGAGTTGCCCAGAAACGGACGGCAGGATCAAGGTTATAGATACCGGCACGGGATTGCGGGGATTGCAGATCCGGAATACCCGGCTCCATGCACACGCGATCGCCGACTTTCAGGTGCTTCACATTTTTACCGGCTGCGGTGATCACTCCGGACGCTTCGTGACCCAGCACCATCGGTGCCTCAACCACAAACGGCCCGATACGGCCATGCTGATAATAGTGAACGTCGCTGCCGCAGATACCGACGGTGTGGATTTTAATCTCAACATCGTCGTCGCCAAGTACTTCATTGCTCTGCCAATCCTGAATGGCGATTTTCCCTGCTTTCTCTAATACTAATGCCTTCATGATCATTTCCTTTCATTAAAATGATATCGATATCATTGCTATGATGCGGATAATAGAGCAATGTTTATTATAATTATGTGATGATGGTTAAACTTTTATTAAATAAAGTCTGATCTACTCATGTAGTATTCGGCAAAGGGTCTTCCGGGTCACATCTTTGCTATCTGTGACAAGGCTATAATGATAACGATATCATTCAGGAGAGAGGCAGATGAATAAACAGCCGTATATCGCGGAATCACTGGCGGTTCTGGAACAGGCACATATCATTCTGACAGAAGCGGAACAGCAGCATATTGAAATTGCTCACTTTAATCTGCCGGATTATCCCCGCTCGGGCCTGCAACTGCTCACGTACTGCAACAGCCCGCTGTACTGCGCCAAAGAGCTGGTTCTCTTTGCTGACCAGACCTGCCCGGAGCACCGCCATCCGCCGTACAAAGACCGGCCGGGCAAGCAGGAAACCTTCCGCTGCCGCTGGGGTGAGGTGTATCTGTTTGTGGATGATCCGGCGCTGACGCTGAATCAGGATGCACAGGGCAATCCGGTTTGCCGTCCGCCGCAGGGGGATGAGGAATGGTACACCTGTGACCGCTTTATTCTGCTGCGCCCGGGAGAGCAGTACACCATCATGCCGGACACCCGTCACTGGTTTAAAGCCGGGCCGCAGGGCGCGGTGGTGTCGGAGTTCTCCACAGAAAATACCGATGAATACGACATTTTTACCGATCCGCGGATAAAAAGACTCGAGTGTTAAAAAGTTGTTAGTGTCGGTTTAAGTAATAAAAAGCGTGTTTTTCACGTGACTGAATCGATTTAGATGATATTATAATGGTATAAAATGATACGTTGCTGCTAAGGAGAGAAAATTGGCGGAACCCCGGACACAGAAAGTCACACTGGAAAATGTGGCCGCTATTGCGAATGTCAGTAAGATCACCGCATCCCGCGCATTTTCGCAGCCGGATAAGGTTCACCCGGAAACTCTCAGGCGTATTCTCGATGCCGCAGATAAAATCGGTTATGTGGTGAATGCGGCGGCACGCAGCCTGCGCGCGAAATCCTCCCGTACCATCGGTATTGTCAGTCCTGACATGAGCAACCCGTTTTTCGGCGGGCTGGCCAAGCGCATCACCCTGGAAGCCTATAACGCCGGGTATGACACGCTGATGTTTGACTCTTATGAATCACGTGAAAATGAAGCGCGTATCATTGATAAGCTGATTGGTTACAACGTGGATGCCATCATTCTGTCCGTTGTCTCCGCCGAACGGGTTTACCGCCCGGCGTATATGAAACAGCTGGAACTGCTCAATATTCCGGTGATCCTGGTTGACCGCGAGTTGGATGCCAAGGCATGCAGCGGCGTTTACATCGATAACCTCGACTGCGGATTGCAGGCAGGGCGCTATCTGCTGTCACAAAAAGCGGATAACGTGGTGATTGTCTCCGGCCCGGAAGATTCCAATGTGGCCCAGGATCGCGTAACCGGCATGGTGGCCGGTCTGCACGGCCAGGTCAGCAGCGTCAATGTGCTGCATGCGGACTTCCTGATGGATGAAGCCTTTAAAGTCACCGACCATTACCTGAAATACCATCCCGCGCCGGATTATTTTGTCGGCTGCAATAACCAGATCTCACTCGGGATTATCAAAGCTTGTATCCGCCACAACCTGATCCCGCAAAAAGACGTCTCGCTGTTCAGCATCGATGAAGTCTCTCATGCCGATATTTACGGATTCAATTTCCCGTGTATTTCCCATGATCTTCAGGAAATTGCCTGGCAGGCCATCAATATGGCAGTGCGGCGGGCGACGGATCGCAGCGCCCCGGCGAGCAAGGTGGTTGTGCGCGGTCTCCTCAAATCCTGAATCCGCGTCATCCTTCCGCCTGTGGCTGTGTTGGCTTCGTTCGTCCACCCCGGTCACATACTGATGTATGCTCCCCGGAATTCTTCCCTTGCCGCCTTGCCACAAACCGGATGATTCAGCAGATTTCGCGAACAGGGACGTGTCAGCGGCTTTCCGCTTTGCCGGTTATCCCGCCGCCCTGGTTTGAAAGAAGATGGTTTTATTCTTTCCGGCGGCGGCTGCACTTTGCCGGCACTCAATGTTGGCAGCAATACCCCGCCTCTATGCCATCGCACTGATGGTTTTGCGGAAGCGCAGCAAAGCCGCACCAAAAAACGCGCCGCCGATAATGATCAGATAAATAAACTGCGGCCAGACGATCAGGAAATCCGCGCCCCGGTAGAGAATAGCCTGTGCCAGGCTGACAAAGTGTGTCGTCGGCATGGTCTGCATAATATCCTGCACAAACTGCGGCATACTTTCCCGCGAGGTCATCCCGCCTGATAACATATTCAGCGGCAGCAGCACCATAATCATCAGCAGCCCGAACTGCGGCATCGAACGGGCGAGCGTCCCCATAAAAATTCCGATGGAGGTGGTGGCAAACAGACTCAGCGCCACCCCGCACATAAACAGCGTAATTGAACCCTCTATCGGCACCTGCAGCAGAAAGCGGACAATCAGCAGCAGCGAGCCGAGTGAGGCAAGCAATACCACCAATCCCATCGACCAGACTTTGGACATCATGATTTCAAACGGCGTCACCGGCATCACCAGCAGATGCTCAATTGTGCCGTGTTCCCGCTCGCGGATCAGTGCCGCCCCGGTCAGGACAATCGACAGCATCGTGATATTGTTGATAATCGCCATTACCGATCCGAACCACATCTGATTCAGGTTCGGGTTAAAACGGGCGCGGATATCCAGATCCACCGGCAGCACCGTGTTTTGCCGGTTTTTAGCCAGAAAAGTATTCACCTCCCCGGTAACAATATTCTGAATATAACTGTTGCCGAGAAACGCCTGGCTCATGCGGGTGGCATCAACGTTCAACTGAATGGCGGGACGGCGTCCGGCCAGCACATCACGCTGAAAATTCGGCGGAATATCCATGGTAAACGTGTAGGTGCCGCTGTCCATCAGGCCGTCCATCTGACTGATATCAATATCTGCCGGGGCCAGAAAATAGGGCTCGTAAAAGCTGTTGATAATGCGCTCGCTGAGCTGAGAGCGATCCTGGTCCGCAATGGCAATCGGTGCCAGATGCAGCGAACCGGAGGTCACCGTCGCCGAGGAATAGATTGATACCGTGAATGCAAACACGATCAGTGCCAGCATTGCTTTATCCCGCATCAGGCTGCGCAGCTCTTTCATGCCGAGATAGATAATATTCTTCAGTGTCCGCATGTTATCCCTCCTGCTTTTTCAGGAAAAAGATGCTGCACCCGAGAACAACCGGAATAGTTATCAACAGCGGAATAAAGGCCTGATACAGATCGATAAGCCCCAGCCCCTTGGAGAAGGTTCCCCGGGTAATGGTCAGGAAATGAGCGGTCGGGTAGATGTGCCCTATCCAGTAACCCATACCTTCCAGTGATGAAACCGGGTCAATCATTCCGGAAAATTGGGTGGCCGGGATCAGGGTAATAATCGCGGTCCCGAAAATTGCGGCAATCTGGCTCTTCATAAAGCAGGAGATCAGCAGCCCCATGCTGGTGGCAATGGTGATATAGCAGAATGCGGCGAGTGTCACCGTCAGCAGACTGCCCTTGAACGGCACTCCGAATACCCAGACGGAGAGGGCGCAGAGCAGGAAAAAGTTAAACATCCCCAGCACGATATAAGGCACCTGTTTGCCGATTAAAAACTCTGTTTTGGTCACCGGCGTGACATAGAGATTGATAATCGACCCCAGCTCTTTCTCCCGCACCACACTAAGGGCGCTGAGCATTGCCGGTATCATCATCAGCAGCAGCGGGATCACCGCCGGAACGATAGCAGGCAGACTTTTCACATCCGGGTTATAACGGTAACGGGTTTCGATATCGATGGCAGAGCGCAGCGGGTTTGCCACCGGCTGTTTTGATGCCATGCGGGTCAGCCAGTTGAGATGCATAGCCTGCACATAACCGCGCACCGTTTCAGCCCGGTTCGGCATGGCGCCGTCCACCCAGACACCCAGTTTCACATCATGGCCTTTGGCGATATCACGGGCAAAATCCGGCGGAATTTCAATCGCCACCGCGATTTCCCCGGCGCGCATCCGGCGCTCCATATCGTCATAATTTTGCAGCGGCGGCTGTTCGATAAAGTAGCGCGAACCGGAGAGATCCTGCACATAGTTCTGGCTGGTGGTGGTCTGGTCGCGGTCGAGCACGGCAAAACGCAGATTTTCCACATCCATACTGATGCCGTAGCCCATAATAAACATCAGGATCACTGTACCGAGCAGCGCCAGTGTCAGCCGCACCGGGTCGCGGCGCAGTTCCAGCCCCTCACGCAGACTATAACTGAACAGACGGCGCAGACTGAAACGGCGCTTCAGTGCCGTGGCCGCCGCTTCGCCGCTGTCGGCGGGTAATTCCGGCGCTTCCGGCGGCGGGGCATCATCCTCAATTCCCGAGGCTTTTTTCAGATAATCAATAAAGACGGCTTCGAGGGTATCAAATTCACTGCCGGCAACCAGGTTTTCCGGCGTGTCCGTCACCAGTACTTTCCCGGCGTGCATCAGCGACATGCGGTCGCAGCGGGCGGCCTCATTCATAAAGTGGGTGGATATAAAAATCGTCACGCCGTCTTTGCGTGATAAATCCACCATCAGATCCCAGAACATATCGCGGGCAATCGGGTCAACGCCGGATGTCGGCTCATCGAGGATCAGCATTTCCGGGCGGTGAATAACCGCCACGGCCAGCGATAAACGCTGGCGTATCCCGAGCGGTAACCCCTCCGGCATGGCATCGGCAACATCCGTCAGTTTAAAGCGCGTCATCATTTCATCAACGCGGTCATCAATTTCGTTTTCCGGCACATGGAATAATTTGGCGTGCAGCACCAGGTTCTGTAAAACCGTCAGCTCACTGTAGAGGGAGAACGCCTGCGACATATAACCGACCCGAATCCGCGTATTCAAATCTTTCGGATCGACCTCCTGACCAAACAGCCACGCCTTGCCTTCCGTGGCCTGCAACAGCCCGGTGAGCATTTTCATGGTGGTGGATTTACCGCAGCCGTTGGAGCCGAGGAAACCAAAGATCTCTCCTTTCGGGATGCGGAAACTGACGTGGTCAACGGCGGTGAAACTGCCGAAGCGCATGGTCAGATCCTGCGCCTCGATAGCAATCTCTTCATTATCCTGCGCTTTGCGCGGCGGGATCACCACCGCTTTGTGATCTTTGCGTTTTTCTTCCGGCAGCAGAGCGATAAAGGCGGCTTCCAGCCCATCAGTCTGTGTCTGCGCTTTCAGTTCACGGGCGTGTCCTGTCGCCAGGAGTTTGCCGTCGTCCATCGCGACCAGGTGATCAAACCGTTCCGCTTCTTCCATATAGGCCGTCGCCACCAGCACACTCATATTCTGCTGGCGTTCGCGGATGCGGTCGATAAGCTCCCAGAACTGGGCGCGGGAGAGGGGGTCAACGCCGGTGGTCGGTTCGTCGAGGATCAATAGTTCCGGGTCATGGATCAAGGCACAGCACAGTCCGAGCTTCTGTTTCATCCCGCCGGAGAGTTTTCCCGCAGGGCGGTCGCGGAACGGGGCGAGCCCGGTGCTGGCGAGGAGATCGTCAATCCGCAGACGACGTTCTTTCTCAGACTGGCCGAACAGCCGCCCGAAAAAATCCACGTTTTCAAACACCGACAGGGTGTGATACAGGTTTTTCCCCAATCCCTGCGGCATATAGGCAATACGCGGACATACCGCGCGGCGGTGCTCTTCTTCGCGGATATCACCGCCCAGCACAATCACATTACCCTGCTGCACTTTACGGGCACCGGCAATCAGGGAAATCAGGGTGGATTTCCCGACACCGTCCGGCCCGATCAGCCCCACCATCTGCCGGGCGGGGATGTTCAGCGTGATATCATCAAGGGCGCACACATCACCGTAATGATGCGTAACCTGTTCCAGGGTGACGATTGCGGTGTCGGAATGCTGTTTTGATGATGTCATTGAGGTAATTTCACCTCCAGGTCAGCCGGCCAGTCCTGCTTCGGGTCAAGCCGGATATAAGCGCGTCCCGGCAGACCGGTTTTCACATATTCCAGATGTTTTTCCAGCAGTTCGGGGGCGATACGCGCACGAACGCGGAACATCAGTTTCTGGCGCTCATTATCTGTTTCCACAGTTTTAGGGGTAAACTGCGCGACACTGGCGACATACGAGGTTTTCGCCGGGATCACCAGGTCCGGAGCGGCATCAAGAACAATATGCACATCACTGCCGATGCCCGCCTGTCCGGCCTGTTCGGTCGGCAGGAAGAACGTCATATAGACATCGCTGAGATCGACCATATTCACCACACGGCCACCGGCACCGAGCACTTCACCCGGTTCGGCAACGCGATACTGAACACGGCCGTTGCGCGGCGCTTTCAGCTGGCTGTCATCCAGATCCGCTTCAATCCGGTGTTGTGTCGCCAGAGCGGCATCCACTTTGGTCTGTGCCTGGATAATACCGGACTGTGCGGCATCAATCGCCGCAGAAGCCGCTGCCACCTGAGCTTTCGCCGCTTCCACGGCAGCACGGGCACCCTGGACAACAGCTAGGTCATCATCCACCTGCTGAACAGATACCGCGTTGGTTCTCACCAGTGCCTGTGAACGCGTCAGACGCTTCTGCGCGGCAGTCAGTTCTGCGGTACGCTGGCGTACCATCGCCTCTGCGGCAGCTTTCTCACTTTTCCGCTGAGCCAGTGCCGAGCGCGAGGAAATCACATTACTGTCCGCCTGGCGGTACTGCGCCTGAGCCTCGCTCAGCTGCGCCTCGAGAGTCCGGGTATCCATCTGCGCCAGCACATCCCCGGCGCGGACAAAATCCCCCTCTCTGACATTGATGGTGCTGATGCGTCCGGCGGTTTTGGTTGAGATATCAATTTCCGTTGCCTCGATCCGTCCGTTGCTCTGAGCGAAGCCCGCAGGCAGCCCCGGGCTTTGCAGCATGCGGAACAGGTAGCCGCCGGCGGCAAGGACAATGATCAGGATGAGATAAAAAATCCACGTTTTACGTTTTGATTTTTGCATAGATACCGTGATTACCCTTCTTATGGAAAATAATGAGATAAGCACAACAGCAGCATTTCAATATCAGGTTCGCAAATAATGATGCTTTTAATTTTCAGAACGATGACATTAAATGCTGACAAAGAAAGCATAACCGGATCAGCAGGATAAAGCTGCCGTATATATCACATTCACTGTAAACGGCAGAATACAGCGCCGGGGGATTGCACGAATTGCACTGGTTTTTTATCTGACACAGGGATTTTTTACGCCGGAGGCTATCAGTCAGGGGAGTTTGTTTGCTAAAATTTGTCTCTTTCCTTTCCGATAATGACTAATATCTGCGGGATGCAGCCGGAAATATCCTGCTGCATCCTGCTCTTTTGAGTAAATGAGCTTATGTCGCAAAATACCAACACAGTGCCGAAAGTCGGTTTCGTTTCTTTAGGCTGCCCGAAAAACCTGGTGGATTCCGAGCGGATTCTGACTGAACTGCGCACGGACGGCTATCAGGTTGTGCCGAGCTATGATGATGCCGATGTGGTGATCGTCAATACCTGCGGTTTCATTGACAGTGCTGTGCAGGAATCCCTGGAAGCTATCGGCGAGGCACTGGCGGAAAACGGTAAAGTGATCGTGACCGGGTGTCTGGGTGCGAAAGAAGACCAGATCCGTGAAGTGCACCCGAAGGTGCTGGAAATCACCGGTCCGCACAGTTATGAGCAGGTGCTGGCGAATGTCCGTAAATATGTGCCGAAACCGGCGCATGATCCGTTCACCAGCCTGGTACCGGAGCAGGGTGTGAAACTGACGCCGCGCCATTACGCGTATCTGAAAATTTCTGAAGGCTGTAATCACCGCTGCACATTCTGCATTATTCCGTCCATGCGCGGCGATCTGGACAGCCGTCCTGTCGGTGAGGTGCTGAGTGAAGCGCAGCGCCTGGTTGAAGCCGGTGTGAAAGAACTGCTGGTGATCTCCCAGGATACCTCTGCCTATGGCGCTGATATCAAACACCGCACCGGTTTCCGCGATGGTCTGCCGGTGAAAACCAGTATGATCGGTCTGTGTGAGCAGTTATCCCAGCTCGGTGTGTGGGTGCGTCTGCATTACGTTTATCCGTATCCGCATGTGGATGATGTGATCCCGCTGATGGCAGAAGGCAAAATCCTGCCGTATCTGGATATCCCGTTACAGCACGCCAGCCCGCGTATTCTGAAACTGATGAAACGCCCGGGTGCCGTTGAGCGCACACTGGAGCGTATCAAACGCTGGCGTGAAATCTGCCCGGAACTGACACTGCGTTCCACCTTTATTGTCGGCTTCCCGGGTGAAACCGAAGAAGACTTTCAGATGCTGCTGGACTTCCTGACTGAAGCCCGTCTGGATCGCGTCGGCTGCTTTAAATACAGTCCGGTGGAAGGGGCACATGCCAACGAATTACCGGATCAGGTGCCGGAAGAGATCAAAGAAGAGCGCTATCACCGCTTTATGCAGTTACAGCAGCAGATCTCCGCAGAGCGTCTGGCTGAAAAAATCGGCCGCACACTGCCGGTGATCATTGATGAAGTTGATGAAGAAGAGGGCGCTGTCGGCCGCAGTATGGCGGATGCGCCGGAAATCGACGGTATGGTATATCTCAACGGTGAATTTGATGTGCAGCCGGGGGATATTGTGATGGTGAATATTGAACATGCCGATGAGTATGATCTCTGGGGCAGCGTGGTGCGCGAAGCATGACAAACAGTGACAACCGCCTGACCGGACGCCTGATGTTCGGTAATGACCCGGTTCTGCAGGCCGCATGGCTCTATTATCAGTCCGGTCTCAGTCAGACGGAGGTGGCTGATGCGATGGGGATTTCCCGCGTGACCGTGGTGAAATACCTGCAGACGGCCCGGGAAAACGGTGTGGTGCATATCAGCCTGGATATGGCGCGTTACAGCCGCATCGATATGGCGTTGTCACTGAAAAAAAAGTTCAATCTGACCAATGTGCTGGTGGTACCGGACAGCCCGGTTACGGAGGCGGCGGCAGATTCCGCCCGCTGCCGGGAAAACATGGCACAGGCGGCCGGGGTGTATCTCAGTCAGGTGATTGAGGACGGGGATGTGCTCGGCGTGGCCTGGGGACGGACAATTCACCATATGGCGAAGTGTCTGACACCAAAAGTCATCCGCAATATGACGGTATTACAGATGCTCGGTTCCGTGCCGTCGCAGCCGGATTTCACCACGGTGGAATCGTCCTCGCTGATTGCCGGAAAGTTCGGCGGTGAGTGTGCGTATCTGCATGTTCCCGCGATTGTCAGCTCTGCGGAGCTGGCAGATGCACTGCGCCGTGAGCCTATCATTCAGGCAAACTTTGCTCAGCTGGATCGCTGCACCAAAGCACTGTTTGTGGCCGGAAATGTCACGGAAGAGAATCCGCTGATCCGTGCCGGCGTGATTACGGCGGAGGAAATGACCGATTTCCGCCGCAAAGGGGCTGTCGGGGTTATTTGCGGACGTTTTTATGATCAGGCGGGTGAGCCGCTGGATACCCATACGGATGCCCGCATCCTCGGTATCAGGCTGCCGCAGTTGCGGAATATCGCACGGCGGATTTTTATTGCCACCGGTGAACAAAATATCGCCGCCACCCGCGGGGCACTGTATGGCGGATATGTTTCTGATTTGATTGTTGATCCGCTGATCGCAGCACATTTGCTGTCAGATAAATAAGTGCAAAAACCGCCGGAAGGCGGTTTTTTTACATCAGAGCATCAATATCGCCGGTTACTGTTTTTCTGCTGCTGCTTTTTCTTCCGGTGTGCGGGTATCTCCCTTACCGTTATTCAGCAACTGAATAGCACAGTCCATATATTTATCCGCACCGGCCTGAATCAGCTCGTGGTTAAATGCAACTGCGGGTGCACTGTCCTGCAATGCGGTCACATTGATATCACCGTTAAACTGCTTGTTTAAATCGACTTCGCCTTCAATCGAGACATAGTAAGCAATGCCGTCCGGCAGATAGCGTCCGCACTCTTCAATGCTTTTTTCGCTGAATTGCGGGGATTTTTTTGTGGCGGCACATCCGGACAGGAGAAGAACGGCAGAAGCAAACGCAGCGTAACAAATGACTTTTTTCATAAAAACCTTAAATAACATATACATTAAGATTTTAATTATATTGCAAATGATTATCATTTAAAATAATTAATTACGTAAGGTGACAAAAAACGACGCATTGCGCCGTTTTCTGCCGCCGGTAATTACTATTTTCCGGTTTTCAGTCCGTAGGTTTTGAATTTCCCCAGCACCCGCTGCATCTCCTCCGCACTCAGTACCGGTACATCCGGCGTGATGGCGCGGACTTTCAGATACAGCGCGGAGAGCACTTCAACTTCATGCGCCAGCCACAGGGCTTTTTCGAGGTTGATTTCCATCGCCAGCATGCCGTGATGCTGCATAATCAGCGCTTTACTGGTTTTAATCCCTTCCGCAACAATATCAGCCAGTTCGTGTGTGCCGAAGGTGGCATACGGCACACAGGGGATATGGTCGGTTCCGGTCACGGCGACCATATAATGGATCGCCGGAATGGATTCATTGAGAATGGATACCGCCGCTGTATTCAGAGCGTGATTATGGACCACCGCATTCAGCTCAGGACGCGCCTGATAGCAGCTCAGGTGAAAGTGCCATTCGCTCGACGGGATTTTATCCGCCTCTGCCTGGCCGGTACTGTCCATATACACAATGCTGTCCGGGGTCAGTTTTTCATAAGGCACGCCGCTCGGAGTGATCAGCATGCCGTCCTGCCAGCGGGCGCTGACATTACCGGACGTCCCCTGGTTGAGCCCGCTTGCGTTCATCTTCAGACAGGTATCGATAATCTGTTGTGCCAGTTCAGTACGGGTCATGATCACACCTCATACTCAGACGGCCACATCTCCGGGAACATGCCTTTCAGCCCGGCCGGGGAGGCATCACAAATGCCGCGTTCGGTGATAAGCCCGGTGACATACTCCGCCGGAGTGACATCAAAGGCATAGTTACCGCAACGGGTGCCCGCAGGTGCAGTATTCACCCAGCTGCGGGTACCTTCCGGTGTGATGCCGAAAACATGTGACTGTTCCTCACCGGCACGCTGTTCAATCGGGATCTCTTTTACCCCGTCCCACACGGTAAAATCGAGGGTCGGTGACGGCAGCGCTACATAGAACGGCACATTGTTCGCTTTGGCCGCCAGTGCTTTCAGGTAAGTGCCGATTTTATTGCAGACATCCCCGCGAGCAGTGGTGCGGTCAGTGCCGACAATACACATATCCACTTCGCCGTGCTGCATCAGGTGCCCCCCAGCGTTATCTGCAATCAGGGTATGCGGCACACCGTGCGAGCCCAGCTCAAAGGCAGTCAGTCCGCCCTGGTTGCGCGGACGGGTTTCATCCACCCAGACGTGAATATTAATGCCTTCATCATAAGCCTGATAAATCGGTGACAGCGCGGTGCCCCAGTCAACGGTAGCCAGCCAGCCGGCATTACAATGGGTCAGGATATTCACCGGCTCACCCGGTTTTTTGCGGGCGGCGATGTCGCGGATAATTGTCAGGCCGTGTTCGCCGATGCGGTGACAAATTTCCGCATCTTCATCAGCGATTTCAGCGGCAATACGGTATGCGGCGTCACCGCGCTCAGCCGCAGGAAGTGGTGTCAGGGCACCGCAGATTCTGTCCAGCGCCCATTTCAGGTTGATCGCGGTCGGACGGGTGGCAACCAGCACGTCATAAGCGTTTTTCAGGGCGGCATCACTGCTGTCACGGTGCATCGCCAGCGCCACGCCGTAAGCAGCCACAGCACCAATCAGCGGTGCGCCGCGTACCCACATATCTTTGATGGACGTTGCGGCTTCCTCCATCGTCGTCAGTGTGATGATACTGACTTCAAAAGGCAGTTTTGTCTGATCAAAAATACAGACATCAATACCATTATCTGCGGGCCAGACGGAACGGTAATGTTTTCCGTTAATTTTCATTATATAACCTCGTGTGCAGGTGACGCTTAACAATAAGAAAGAAAGGCTTCGACATCGGTAAAGCTGTGATAATGGCGCGCGTTGACAATCAGCTCCCGCGCCAGTTTCAGGGCTTTGCGCTCAAGTACCGCGCGTTTGTCCGCATCAGCAATGGTTTTGAAATCAGCAACTCCGGCAAACCCGAGCAGGCGGCGGTTGATTTCCAGCCCGGCATTGACCAGCGTGTCCTGAAACAGTTCTTCGAAGAAGCTGTCCTGAGCGGCTTTCAGGAATTTGTCATCAAACAGGCCGTCCTGGTACAGCTCACGCGGCCAGGCATCGCCCTGTGATTTTTCGGCCCACAGGCGGCGGAATTCAGTCTCAAACGTATTCCAGGTCTGGCTTATCTGCGATAACAGCCATTGCTGATAGCGCGCGGTCTCTTCCTCTGTCTTCCGGTGTCCGGGCTGAGAAAACCAGGCCATATATAAGTTACCGGCATAGTTGCCGGTATCAAACGCCATCGGCCCCATAAAACTGAATTCAGGATCAATAACCTGAACAGAGTCAGTGCCAATCATGACGGATCCGGAGTGCAAATCTCCGTGCAGCAGCGCCTGTGACTGTGTCATAAATTTGTACTTATAGCGCATCGCGACCTGCACCATTTCTCTGTCCAGCATCACGGCATTTGCATCGCGGTCAAGCTGCGGAGAGGTGTGATTATTGCGCGGCGCCGGGAAGTAAGGTTCGGTAAAAATCAGATCTTCGGTGATTTTGCATAATTCATGGTTAGCGGAGAACTGTGCGGTCAGGGCTTTTTTCTCCTGTGCCGCCATGCCGATATCCGAGGTATGGAACAGAGTTTGCGCCATAAACAGGCCGGTTTTCTCCGCCAGCTGAGGGACATATTCTCCTGCAATCAGTGCTTTACGCAGAATGATATGGTCAGCGAGGTATTCCATGGCAAACAGCGCCATGGCTTCGTCATAGAAATAGACATCCGGCACACTGTCAGGTGCGAAACGTTTCTCCTGTGACAACGCATGGTATTCGAAATAATTACGCTGCAAAGAGAGTTCCCAGGATTCACCGGCCGCACGGACATACGGCAGTGATTGCTTGACCACCAGAGTCCGCTCACTGCCTCTGACAATAAACACCAGATTGAGATTACCGTCACCGACTTCCTCTGTCTGCCAGGATTCCGGCGTGCCGCCTGGTAAAATGTCATCCGGTAAATGTGCGGACAGGTAAGCGGGAAGGGTGCCACAGGTTAGCGGGGTATATCCGGCAGGGGTTTTTTGCGTCATAAGATAACCTCAGAAACAGAGATAAATGGCTACATATGTAAATTATAACTATACATATGTATTTTTTCTGTGATGCAACTAACACATAGCCGGAAATAGCCTTTCTTAAGCAGGTGATAAGGAAGTAATATAAATATTTCTTAAGTATTTTCACGCAATTATTTTTATGAAATACCGGGGTATATTATTAACCGATATTCAGTAATCGTTTTTTTCAGAATTACTTTTAATCTTATTAAGACCTGATTTTGATATTAATTGTGGTCGGGTAGGTATTATTACATTAAACAGACGTATTGATATTGCAAAGAATACACCTATAAGGTTAAATCCCGATTACTAAGACTGAAGATGCCGGTTATTCATGACTGTTGATTTTTATTTTTTTAAATTTCATGTTGTTATGAGGTTATTGAGCCGCTGGTAAGTAAGCGGATGGCAGACTCTGAAAAACGGAATTTTTTGTTATCACGTTGTCAATATAAGTGAAGGAGAATCTTATGGAGACGGAATATATATATTTCTGTGTCGGAACACGGATTAAAGAAAAGCGTAAATACTTAGGATTAAGTATCGTCCGGTTAGCGGAAGACATGGGAATAACGCAGCAGCAATTTAACCGTTATGAACGGGGAACAAGCCGGATTAGTATACATTATCTGATGTATCTGGCAGAAATGTTCCATGTTCCGGTGGATTACTTTTTCGATCAGGAATAGTTTATCCCCGCTAAGTAGTGACACTGTACCACCTGTATGTGAGAATAGCCGGCAATTAACATCGCACTGGTTGCTAATTGCCGGTCGGTCATTTGTGGTAACAGGGTCACAGGTATAATGTCACGCGAATTCTTCCGAAAAGTTGCGGATAAGCAACATATAAAACTTACTTACATCACTCATTTCTATTGTAATCAGCAAGATATTTCTGAAGTTATCAATCTGCTTCGTGAATATGAAAGCATGCCGGCATCGGTGCTGGACTATGTTCAGTTTGTCATTGTTGATGACTGCTCTCCGCTTGAGTATGAAATTCCTGAATTTGATTTAAATCTGACATGGCTGCGGATCACAACCGATATTCCGTGGAACCAGGGTGGTTCCCGTAATCTGGGGGTGACCTATGCGGCGTCAGACAAAATTCTGATGACCGACCTGGATCATGTCCTGCCGGTTTCGACGTTTACTTATCTGATTAATGCGGCAAACCCGGGCCGGACATTCTATAAACTCTACCGCCGGGGTGAGCAGGGGAATCTCCGTAAAGGGCATTCCAATCTGTTCTTTATGTCCCGCGCCCGCTTCTTCCGTTTTTACGGTTATGATGAAGAGTTTTGCGGCCATTACGGCGCGGAAGATTACCGTTTTGTGAAACTGCAGAAATATCACGGCTCCCGTCAGCGCTACCTGCCGAAATCGGTGTATGCCACAGAGCGGATTGTGGATCGTGATAAGTCTTATCATACGCTGGACAGAAGTCTGGAATACAACACGCCGGTTGATAAACGCAAGCATGAGGAAGTCTGCACGTATGGTGCGGAATCCGGTCATTCCCGGCTGTTCCTGGATTTTGAATGGAAAATTCTGCGGTCGGTCTGCCGTACATCGCCGGTAGTCCGGGAGAAAAATCCGGGCTGGAAAGCCCGCTGGTGGCTGCGCTGGTTATTTGCGCCGCTGGCAAAATAAAGCAGCATAAAAAAAGCGCCCATCGGGCGCTTCTTTGTATCTGTCTGATTTATCAGAATGCTTTGCTGTTTTTAGCAATAATAGCAGCAGCACGGGTCAGATAAGAAAAGAAAGTTTTGATGCTTTTCATAATAAACTCCTGCTTTTGAGTAAGTGATTAAGCCTGTTTGGCTTTGATGGCGCTACTATACCATTTTTGTGATGAATGTCAAATTTTATATAAACTTTATTTTAAGATATTAAAATTGTTTTTAACTACGGCAGGACTCACAATAACCGGTGATCTGCAGATCATAAAAAAAGCGCCCATCGGGCGCTTTTTTGTATCTGTCTGATTTTAATCAGAATGCTTTGCTGTATTTTGCAATGATAGCAGCAGCACGGGTCAGATTGGAAAAGAAAGTTTTGATGCTTTTCATAATGAACTCCTGCTTTTGAATTAGGTTGGTAAGCTGTTTTGCTTCGATGGATGTATCATAGCATTTGTGTGATGTTCGTCAACTTTTTTATCAAAAATATTTTTAAATATTAAAATTATTTTTTGGTAATATCCGCCGGATTGCGGATTTTCCTGCATTCTGG